>CAWVZQ010000059.1:0-11683 GCA_963934405.1 uncultured Opitutales bacterium
GTGCTCGCAGGTGACGATGCCGTTCCTTACACTGAAGGCAGTGGTCGGCTCGAGCTTGCGGAGTCAGTGGTCGATCCGTCCAACCCGCTTACCTCCCGGGTGATGGTGAACCGGATTTGGCAATGGCATTTTGGTAAAGCCTTGGTGCTCTCCCCAAGCAACTTCGGTTCTCTCGGCGAAAAACCAACTCATCCCAAATTGCTCGATTGGTTGGCCAACAAGTTTATGGCCGAAGGATGGTCGATGAAGGCTTTGCATCGACGGATTATGCTTTCCGCCACTTGGCAAATGAGTAGTGCTCACGACGCCGTGAAGTTTGCTCAGGATGGCGACAACCGACTGATCTGGCGAATGAACCCGCGCAAGCTCGATGTGGAGAACTGGCGTGACAGCCTTCTCTTTGCGAGTGGTGAACTGGATGACACTATCGGAGGTTCCCCAACGACAAACATCTTGAATTCACCTCGCCGCACGATTTACTCCAAGATAAGTCGAAGTGGCGACAGGTTCGCATCGGACGCATTTTTAAGGCTCTTCGACTTCCCCGCCCCACAGTCGACAAGCGCCCAGCGATCGGAAAGCATCGTCCCGCAGCAATACTTGTTCATGATGAATAGTCCATTTATGATTAAGCGAGCCGAGGCTTTGGCAAAAGAATTGAGCAAGGTCGTCGATCACGAAGAACGTATACAGGTCGCCTATGAACGTCTTTTCAACCGTCCTGTTGAACCGCCCGAGCTAAAGGCCGGGCTTGCCTTTCTCGGATCTCCGATAGAATCCCCGGCGAAGTGGTCTCAGTATTCTCAGGTCCTTCTTAGCTCTCACGAATTTTTGCAAATCCAATAGGCGAATATCATGAAGTATCAGCAACATCTCAGGGAATATCGCGCTGCAATATCACGGCAAATGACGCGAAGGGACGCCTTGGGGAAGATCGGGGCGGGGATGGGAACAATCGGCTTGGCGGGAATGATGGGGCAGGGGAGTCTGTCTGCTGCTACCGGTTCATCTCCAAATCCTCTCGCCCCAAAGGAACCCCACTTTCCGGCTAAGGCCAAACGGATCATACAACTTTTCATGCCCGGGGGACCTTCCCAAGTGGATACCTTTGATTACAAGCCCATGTTGGCCAAGCACGCCGGCGAACGGCCGTCCATCGTCGATCGAAAGACTCTACGCAACACTAAGCTCGGCTTGATGCCTTCGCCCTTCGATTTCAAGCGATACGGCGAGTGCGGCAAAATGGTTAGCGACATATTTCCCGAAACCGCTCAATGCGTGGACGACATCAGTTTCATTCACTCGATGCACACAAATATCCCTGAGCATGCGGGCGGAATACTGATGACTAATCTCGGAGCCCTTCAGGCGAATCGTCCGAGCATGGGGTCGTGGCTTACCTATGGACTGGGTGCAGACACGGACAACCTGCCCGGGTTTGTGGCGATGTCTCCTGTGGCCCAACCTCGTGGCAAGATCGCCAACTGGGGCAACTCGTTCCTGCCCGGAGCCTATGCAGGATCTTACGTCAATATCGGGCAAATGAAGCCGAACGCAATCTTGAGCGACTTGAAGAACAGTTCCCTTGGGAGGGAAGAGCAGCGCAAGCAAGCCGACCTTCTTGCTAGCCTGAACAGGATTCACCTCGAACGCCTTCAGCAGGACCATCAACTTGAAGCCGGCATTCAAGCCATGGAGATGGCTTTTCGGATGCAATTCTCGGTTCCCGACGTATTCGACGTAGCCAAGGAAACCGAGGCGACTCGAAAACTCTATGGCGACAGCCATTTCGCCAAGGGTTGCCTAATCGCCCGTCGACTTGTCGAGCGTGGCGTTCGAGTGGTGCAGCTTTCTCACTCAATCAGTGGTTACGATATCGCATGGGATACGGGTCACGGCAATATCGTTGACGGCCACAGAGACCTAGCCAAAGCGTGCGACCAAGGAATTGCGGCATTGCTCAAGGACTTGAAGAGTCGAGGCATGCTGGAGGACACGCTAGTCCTCTGGGGCGGTGAGTTCGGTCGAGCTCCGACTTCCGAGGGGGCCAAGGGCCGTGACCACGATCACTACGGATACACCGTGTGGATGGCGGGTGGGGGTGTAAAGGCTGGCTTCACTTATGGGGCGACCGATGAATTTGGTTGTTCGGCTGTCGAAAACCGCGTCCACGTTCACGACCTGCACGCCACAATTCTTCACCTGATGGGCTTGGATCACGAGAAGCTAACTTATCGCTACTCGGGTCGGGACTATCGTTTGACTGATGTCCACGGGCAAGTCGTTCACGACGTCATTGCCTGATTGCCTTTCAATTCCCAAACTGAACTGCCTGACTATATTTGGAGGCTTGCCTGCCTTTGCCTTTTGCCTTCATCTTCATGTCCCTTAAATCCCTTGAATCTATGAACAACAGAAAACGCTTTCTAGCATCGATTTTAATTTGCTTCACACTGGCTTGGTCCGGATGCGGGGGAGACCGTGAATCGGGTGGCGCCGGGCCAAACGACGAAAATGCGACCAAGGGCGTAATCGCCTATTCTCCACTCACCTTATCCAACCCCTTCTTCAAGATTATTGGCGACAGTATCGAAGCGACTGCCAAGAAACACGGTTACGAAACCCTTATGCTCGACCCCAATGAGGACGTTAAGACCCAGTCGGATCAGATCGACGACGTCATATCCAAGCAGGTCACAGCCATTGTACTAGTGCCATGCAACCGAATCTCAATTGGTCCGGCCGTGAAGGAAGCCAATAAGGCGGGTATCCCAGTTTTTACAGTGGATGCTCAGTGCGCTGCGGAAGGCGTGGAAATCGTCAGCCACGTAGGCACGGATAACTTTCAAGGTGGCGAACTAGCAGGAAAGGCGATGATCGAAGCTCTCGGTGAGAATGGCGGAAAAGTTCTGGTTCTCGATCACAAGATCGCAAATTCTTGTATTCTCCGCGTGGACGGCTTCAAAAAAATCATCAACGCTCACAACGCGGATAAAGCCAGTGGCACAATCGACATTGTCGCTGAACTTGCATCCGGAGGCAATCGTACGGATAGCTACAAGGCGACCGCCGATCAGCTTCAGGCTCATACGGATCTGGTCGGGGTTTTCGCCATCAACGATCCAGGCGCTCTCGGAGCTTACACCGCAATCGATGAGGCGGGAAGAACCCAGTCCATCAAGATTATCGGCTTTGACGGCCAAATGGAGGGCAAGATCGCCATCAAGGAGGGTAAGGTTTACGCCGATCCCATTCAATTCCCCCGTAAGATGGGTGTCCAAATCGTGGAAAAAATCATAAGTCATTTAGCTGGCGAAGTGGTCGAGAAGACGGTTCTCATCCCCACTTCTCTCTACAAGAAGGCCGATGCGGATCAAGACCCTGAGCTCAAATAGATAGCCCGCCGTGGGCCAAGCTGAGCCAGTCTCGAATGGATCGAGCGCCCCCCTGCTTTGCATGCGGGGCATTCATAAGCGTTTTCCCGGAGTACATGCGCTCAAGGATGTCGAATTGGAACTTCATTCGGGAGAGTGCCTTGCCTTGCTCGGGGAAAACGGAGCAGGGAAGAGTACACTCATCAAGATGCTTGGCGGGGCTCATCTTCCCGACGAAGGCGTAATTGAACTTAATGGTCGTCCCGTACGCATTGATGGCCCTCAAGATGCCTTGGCTGCAGGACTCGCGGTCATCTATCAAGAGTTCAATCTCGTCCCCTGGTTGTCAGCAAGGGAAAATATTTTCCTCGGACAAGAACCGAGTCGCATTTGTATCCTTCCTGCCAAGCGTGAGCGCGAAAAGGCCAGAGAACTGTTCGAGCAACTCGGTTCTGACATTGACCCCTCAACGCTCTGCCGAGACCTTACCGTTGCCGAACAGCAGATCGTTGAAATCGCCAAGGCATTGGCAACGGATGCCCGTATTCTGATCATGGACGAACCGAGTGCCGCTCTTTCACCACGTGAAGTCGAGGGGTTGTTCAAGGTCATCGAGAGCTTGAAGGCAAGTGGCATCGGCATCATCTACATAAGCCATCGACTGGATGAGATTTTCACCGTTGCCGATCGCGTCACTTTTCTTCGGGACGGATCCCACGTAGGTACTCGTGCCATTGATGAGCTGACTCGGGAGAAAATGATCGAGCTAATGGTCGGTCGTAGCATCGATCAGGAATACCCCAAGGAGCCTGCGGAAATCGGCGATGTTCGCTTGGCTTGCAAGGGAATCAATCGGGGGGCCAAGGTGCAGGATGTTACTTTGTTCGTTAGGCGTGGCGAAATCCTCGGGTTGACCGGTTTGGTCGGTTCCGGTCGCACCGAAACTGCTCGCATCCTTTTTGGGGCAGACAAACCCGAATCGGGAAAGATTACGCTGGACGGCAAAGAGCTCTCCTTGGCGAATCCTCGCGAAGCTATTGCCTCGGGCATCTGCTTGCTCACCGAGGACCGAAAGACTCAGGGGCTCGTGTTGGGGCAAACCATACTGGAGAATTTCGGATTGCCCAACCTGAAGTCCTTCTCGCGTTACAACTGGATTGATCGCGGTCGAGAGCGTTCTTCCATGTTGGGTCATGGCAAAAAGCTTCAGATTAAGATGACTGGCCCCGATCAAGTCGCAGCAACCCTCTCGGGAGGAAACCAACAAAAGGTCGTTCTCGCCAAGTGGCTGGAGCGAAACGCCGAAGTCCTCCTTTTTGACGAACCGACCCGCGGTATCGATGTTGGGGCCAAGTATGAAATTTATCAATTGATGAATCGTTTGGCCGCTCAGGGAAAAGCGATTTTGATGATAAGTTCGGAACTGCCGGAAGTTCTAGGGATGAGCGACCGAATAGTCGTCATGCACGAGGGACAGGTCAAAGGCGAGATTACCGACGTCCCAAACGCAACCCAGCAGGACATCATGAAAATAGCCGTAGGGTAGTACTTTATGAATTCAAACTGGAAGAAACTTCTATCGGAATACGGGACGATTCTCGTTCTGATCTTGCTCGGGGCTGGATTCAGCGTCGTTACAATGGAGGAGCAGTGGCCCGCGGATGCAGATGCGGCTCAAACCCTTGTCGCCAATTTAGCGAATGCGCACGGCAAGGGGAGCAACGCATTGGTTCTCGTTCGGCGCGGCGGAAACGGCGAGCCTTTCGCAAATGCCCTTACTTCTGAACTGAAGACGGCGGGATTAAATGTGCTCGATACCGCCGTCACTCAGCCCGTCGGGGCTCGCAAGGCATTGGTCGCGATCGCAGAATCCGATACCCCTCTCGCCGTCATTGCAACGGATCGCCACATGGCCAATTTTTGCAAGGAGCAATTGCCAAAACTCGCCATCAAGTACCCAGTGCTGGCCAAAGCAAAGGTCTACACTCCCGCCAGTTACAAATGGCCTAACTTTCTGAAGAAGGCCAACCTGCTGAACATCATGAAGCAGATTTCAGTGGTGGCGATCATCGCGATCGGGATGACTATGATCATCATCACCGCGGGCATCGATTTGTCGGTCGGTAGCCTAGTCGCTTTTTCGGGAGTGGTGACCGCTTTGGTTATCCAGTCGGTCGGCGGAGATTCCCCCACTACCACGCACTTGTTCATTGGTATCGCTTCAGGTGTCTTTGCTTGCGGACTTATCGGGGTGTTCACCGGCGGCATGGTCACGTTGTTTGGCATCCCCGCCTTTATCGTGACCCTAGGTGTGATGTTTGTTGCCCGCGGTATGTCTTTTATCCTGGCGGAGTCGTCGCCCATTCCCGTGCAAAACCCAGGATTTGGTTGGTTGGGCCGCGGGGAGGGATTACTTGGGTTGCCGAATTCCGTCTTGTTGATGGGGCTACTTTTTGTCTTAGCCCATCTCCTTATGAAGCGAACCACCATCGGTCGCTACATATATGCGGTGGGGGGCAACCCTGAGGCTGCTCGCCTTTCCGGCGTCCCCGTAAAGTGGATCTTGGTCTTCGTCTATACCCTATGCGGGCTTCTAGCCGGACTGGGTGGCGTGATGGAGGCATCGCTGCACGTCACTGGAGACCCCAAGGCAGGCAACATGCTCGAGCTTCAGGTCATTGCGGCCGTCGTGGTAGGGGGCACCAGTCTTGCGGGTGGACAAGGACACATCTTCGGCACCTTGGTCGGGGCTCTCATTATAGGAGTCATCCGCAATGGCATGAACCTGACGGGCGTTGAGGCACATATGCAGAGCGTGGTTTACGGGGTGGTCATCCTCATCGCTGTCCTAGTGGATCAACTAAAGTCCAAGGTTCGTTGATTGTTCCCCTTGTGTCGTCTTTTATCTTGGTTTTGCTCAATCTCTTGTGACCTCTCAGTTTTTCCGCTGTTAATTTTACGTTATGGCAAACAAAGTTCTATTGGATCACCTTTTGCTATGGTAAGGTTATTGTAACCGCAGCGCAAAAGATGTTCAGGGAAGACCCTGAGGGTATCAGGAAGTGGTTGCCGCAAAGTGGTCTAAGGTCAACCTGCTCAACAACGGGTAGTTCGCGGCATCAAGTTATATTTCAAGCAAAATAGATAATACCCAATTGGATGTCTTGCGAGCCGATCGTTACTAAGCTTCGTCGGTTTGTGAAGATTCCCATTTTTCCAGTTTCTCTTGGGCGACCCTCTTGCTCTCCGTATGGTTTTCCCAAAAAGCTTCATGCCCCGGTACCGGCGGATCGCACTCGGGGCATTTACTTCCGATGTCCGGTACAATGAAGCCCATTCGGGTCCCGCACTTCTGACAAAGGGCTGCTGCGGTGCTCTCGGCAAGGCTCTGTCCGAGGAACGATTCATCATTAACTCTTGGTCTGTTACGCCTGGACTTTTCGGCTTCCACCATGGCAAATCTTTGGCGAGGTAGTCCGCACCTCAGGCACAGGTCGGCATGTTCGCTTAACTTTGAATTGCACTCCGGGCAGTCGATTAGAGCCATCCCTAATCAATGCATTTCAAGCGTGGTTTCGTCAACCACCATGGCATTACACCGTTATTGGGAAGCGGCTCCGATGAGTCTTGACCTGATCACCTCGGCAATTCCAAGAAATTCTGAGTTTCAGCCCATTTTTTCCAATGTCCGTACCGCTTTCTTGCCTTTGTAGGGAAAAACCAAGCCAACGTGATCGGAACCGTGTAGATCAGGAATGCCAAGAAAAATAATCTCGGTTCTTGGAATAGGTAGAAGGAACAATAAAAAAGGCACACCCAAATCAAGGAAAGAGTTACGTTCATTACCATGATCAGCGTTTTGTAATCTTTTATTTTAAACATTTCCTCGTTACATTCAAGGCAACGCCGAACCTCTACAGTCTCGGAATAGGTTCCCGAATCAGAATCAAGGCGCGTTACGTTTCCCCACACGACTTTAAAGTCAGTATGCAATTCGCAGTTTCCGCACCATGGGGAATTCAGATCAGGTTGCGAAGGGGAAAGGGGAGGGGTTTCTTCCATGATTCTCGAAAAAGAGATCTTACTTGCTTTTGCTCATGACTACGGCGAAGACGTCGCCGTCTTCCTTGTAGAAATGTATCGCCAGATAGAATTTCGAGCTCTGCGGGTATCGCTTGGTTTTTCTTTGACCTTTTGTTATCCAGAAAACTTCCACGGCTTTGGCCCGTTCGCTTTTCAAGTGACTGTGGGATTTAAAGGCCCCTGCCTTGCCGAATTCTCCTTCCACCCGCCAACCATCATCCTTCCAGTCCTCGACAATGGACCTGCTGTCTTTGGAGCAACCTGTTGCGATCCATAGCACGCCGAGGATTAGAGTGAAGAGTAGCTTCATGACTTTATCTTAGTGAAATATAGAAAGGAAAAGCAAACATTGCGGTTTTCCGTTTTTGAATAGAGGCCAAGAACGCGCTTTCCTTGATGCTTGACCTGAATATTCGACAAGGTATTCGGGTTCATTCGTAATGCCAATCATAGCGCTGGACGAAGGATAGTTTGCCCTTGAACTCTAGTTGGAGAAGCAACTCCTTTCGCCCGCCGGATTCCCTTAACATAGGCTTGAGTTTCTTCAATTCGGGAAAGGATATGGCATATTTGCCGTCCACTAGATAGGTTTCGCCACGAGACTCGATTCTTTTTCCTGCCGCAGCCAGATAATGGAGATTCCCCTGCTTCGATTCGCCTTCGACCGTGAACTCTCGGGTCAGGTATGGCGACAGTTCTGTAGCCCCCGTTGGGAAATCCCTGATTGTCACGTCATGAAATTCGTAAAGAAACGCGGGTCGCCGGAGTTTATCTCTTTCGTAACCTTTAAAGCGATATCCTGAAGAACGACTGTTCTCCGGCGAAGGCCATGGGGAGGCGGCATCGTCAAGAAAGGCGAATGGGGAAAGCTCGGGAAAGCTTAGCTTAGCGAAACCCGCTGGGGGTTGAAACCCCTGACCTCGACCCGACCAGTGCCGACCACCGTCCATGAATGCCCCTTGCCACAATAGGGCGAGTCGCACTTGGTTGGCATCAAAAGCCAGATTTACGCCCTGTGGATAGCCCACGGCAATTGCGCGAGTGCCGGCTTCGGCAATGAAATTTCGGTAGATTACGGCTTCTCCCTCGACTTCCGGACTAATGGGCATGGCGGGACCGTTCTTACCTGATGGGGGTTTGGTGAGCCAGGCAGTCGAAATCCCGGGACCACGCCATCGCAGGTTCAGGCTCTTGTCGGTGTCTTTTTGAAAATATAGCAGACGAAAGGAATGATCACCCGGCTTCAGGTTGATTCCCCCGGTTTTGGCCTGGTGCCCGTGAGTGCCGTCGTTGTCTACGATTCGTTGGCCGTTGACTTCGAGTCGCGACCCGTCGTCGGATCCCAGCTCAAAGGAGTATCGACCCGAACTGGGGACGGACAACACGCCTTTGAACGCAATTCCGAATTGGTTTTCCATTTTTGCGAATTGAGTGCCGATCAACGCATTGCCGACCTTGCCCACGGATACGGGTTTCAACTTGTCGAAATCCGGCAGGCGATCCCATTTCCCTTCGTAGGCTCGAAAAGTCGTTTCGGAGAATCCGACCGGCTTCCCCGTTGGAGTCTTGATGATTTTCGCTACGCTCATCACGCCCTTCATATAGAACGCGTGCCCCGGCAAGGTGCACACGTATGGGTAGGAACCCGTTTTCGACGGCGCTTGAAAATAGAAGGATTGCGAACTACGAGGCGGAACCAGAGTCGTATGAAAAAGTATGGCCGGGTGCTCCGGTACGTAATGCTTGGCGATGGCGTCTCCACCCAAGGCCCATGCCTTCTTGGATATCTCCATGCCCACGTTTGCGATCGTAGGCTTGCAGAGCACTAGGTTGTGGGGCATATCGTCGTTGTTCTTCAGCACCAGTTTGACTTTGGAGCCCGGACCAACCGAGAAACGCTCTTGGTCGTATCGCATCCGTCCTCGCAAGGTTTCGATCTCTATCACGCGGTCGATCTTTCCGAATCCCGATGGGGGAGGGTTCTCCGCAACGGGGTCTGATTTGTCGAGGGAGTGGTTTTTGTGATGCTGATGAGTGTCTTGCCCGAGCAAAATTCCAGAGCAAAGCGTAAAAACCGGAACAAAGTATCTTAAACTATACATACTTCTATGGAAAGGTTCCGGTGCTTTTGAGCAAGGTTAAGTGAGCGTCGACTCGGCAAATATTTCCATAATTCTGTGTTTTCCCTTAAGTCACTGACATTGACCTTAACCTTGCAGGACACCGCCGATTACAAAATTAGTAAAAACTTATAATGGCATAAACTGCTGACCATCTATATTATGCAGGGATGGCACTGCTTATTTTGTTCCCTTACATGCTATGTATTATCGCGAGTTATAGATTGCTGTCACCGGAAGCGGAAATTAATGAATTCAAGGCATTGTGGAAAACACCACTCTTCAACTGTCGAGAAAAGCACCAAGGCTTGGGTTTGAGATGCAGGACGGCGGTAAGTCGTCACATTCACAAATAAAATGGGTAGAGCCAGAGCCATTTGCGAAGAGTTCTCAGATACCGTTGTGGTAGAGGCAAGAGTACTGGAATCTGAAGATTATTCTCTTCGCGAAATTGAAGAAATCGAATGCCGCTTGGACACCCGATACTTCAACGGTCTGTTTGAGAGAATGGCAAAAGTCAGATATTGCTGCACCAAAGCGGAAAGAGACGACGATTTAGAAAAGTGTACCGCATTTTTCGAGCCTCAGCTTCAGGATTGATCCTACATCCAGCGCCACGGCACGAATGGGGCAGGAACACCAACCAACAGGAAGTTCAAGAAGCGATTAAACAAGAAGCCCTAGTCGATGTTAAGCCGACTAGGGCAACCTATACCCCAAGGGGAACACAACCCCTTGGACCTCGATAAATTACATTTCAACTCACAAGGTCAAATCGAGGCATACACAACTCGACGACAAAAAGGGAGCTATGCGGCTAGGCTCCCGCTGAATTAATAGAGCATCGGCAGACTACTCACGAACCGAAGCAAGTTGCCCGTGGATCAAGTGACCTACCTAGGCAACAAAAACGGCAAGCGGACGTACCTCATCAATCTGAGGGAGGAGGAGTGAGCGGGTAAGTGGGACACCCCCAGAAGCTTGCCGCTACTTCAGATCGTCTATCCAAGCCTGCACCTTCTTCGTTTTCGGGTGCTGCGCTCCTAGCTTCTTGAGATAGATCGCTTTCGCCTTGAGCAGATAATCCATTGCCATCTTCTTGTCGGACTTCTTGTGCTTACCAAAAAAGCCTCTCTTCAATTTAGCGTAGACTGAACCAATGTTGTTGTAGCTCTCCCCGACTGAGGGATGCTCTGCCCCAAGCGCCTTGAGTCGTAGAGCCAAGGCTTTCTCGTAGTACCCGATCGCCTTGTCGTATTCGCCCTTGTCGTTGTAGACTGCTTCGATGTTGTTGTAGGTCGTGCCGACTGATGGATTCTCCGCCCCAAGCGCCTTGAACTCTATCGCCAAGGATTTCTCGTGGTAGCCGATAGCCTTGTCGTATTCGCCCTTGGCCTTGTAGGCTGAACCGATGTTGCTGTAGTTCGTGGCGACCTCGGGATGCTCCGCCCCAAGCGCCTTGAACTCTATCGCCAAGGCTTTCTCGTGGCAGCCCATAGCCTTGTCGTATTCGCCCTTGTCGTCGTAGGCTAAACCGATGTTGCTGTAGGTCGTGGCGACCTCGGGATGCTCCGCCCCAAGCGTCTTGAGTCGTATCGCCAAGGCTTTCTCTAAGTACCCGATCGCCTTGTCGTATTCGCCCTTGCGGCGGTAGGTTGCTCCGATGTTGTTGTAGCTCATGCCGACGTCGGTATACTCCGCCCCAAGCACCTTGAGTCGTATCGCCAAGGCTTTCTCGTGGCAGCCGATAGCCTTGTCGTATTCGCCCTTGTTGTCGTAGACTGCTCCGATTTTGCTGTAGGTCGTGGCGACCTCGGGATGCTCCGCCCCAAGAGTCTTGATGCTTATCGCCAAGGCTTTCTCGTAGTACCCGATCGCCTTGTCGTATTCGCCCTTGTTGGAGTAGGCGAGACCGATGTTGTCGTAGAGACTACCGATGTCGGGATGTTGTGGCCCCAGTGCCTTGAGGCTTATCGCCAAGCATTTCTCGTGGTAGCTGATCGCCTTGTCGTACTCGCCTTTTTTTTGGCAGACTGCACCGAGGTTGTTGTAGGTCGGGGAGGAGGAGTCGAGGTTGTACATCCCGCTGGGCGAATTGCCCGAGAA
>CAWVZQ010000060.1:0-11539 GCA_963934405.1 uncultured Opitutales bacterium
TCCATGTCAGTTACAAAGCAACTCATTGGCCAGATTGCCTCACCTAGTTCATACCTTTGCCAATTAGATGCATCCTGCTTGTTTGTCATGGGTTGCTTATACCACGCCTTGGCCCCGACAATCAGGTCATTTAGGCCGTCACCGTCAATGTCGCTGACTACCGGATTGCGGGCCTCATTCTTGAAGAGTGTCATCTTGATCCATTTCTTGTGGTCTCTAAGTTCCGCCTTGCCTGGGTTGAAGTAGACATGACCCCCGTTGGCGATGTAATCGATATCTCCGTCATTGTCGAGATCGCCGATGCCTGAGTCCTCGCACTTACCGTGCTTCTTGAACTCGATGAAGTCGGTCCAGAGTTCACGTATCTTTTCTTTGCCGGGATTGAAGTAAAGGCGGCTATATCCGCCTTCCTCGAAGTTTACTAGCACGTCGAGATCCCCATCCCCATCCCAGTCGTGGTAGTTGAAACCATCCGGGCCGTCATCGTGAGGATCCGGTTGGATGACGTTAACGCGCCAACCATCGGGACCCGGTTTCCCGACATGCTGTTTCCATGCGTTTTTCCTGTCGTAATGCTTCTCTTTGCCAAATACGGTTCCGATGGCAAAGATGCTTGCAACTACTATACTAGTACACCTGAAGAAATCTCTTCGATTCATATGGTTTTTGAGTATGCGTAGAGTGCTTCGTGCTTCAAGTACTTCTTGTATTTAGGAGATTGTAGGGGTGCGATAGCTGGAAGGTTTATTTAGGCTAGGGCTTTGCCAGCCGTTTGATTCGCTCGACTATTGCTGCTAATTAAAGTTCTAATCTATTTTCATATGAAGTTGGCCACAATGCTCTCTTGCTTTATCTGCACTTATGCTTTTCAAGGCCAAACCGTCTTTGCGGTTTCGCGACCAAATGTCCTGTTCATTGCGATCGACGACTTGAGGCCGGAGCTTGGATGTTATGGTTCGCCCATTGCCCAGTCGCCTGTACTCGATGCGCTTGCTGCTGATGGATTGCGTTTCAATCGGGCCTATTGTCAGCAAGCCATTTGTAGCCCTTCCCGAGCCAGCTTGATGACCGGCGCCAGGCCCGATACTATCCGAGTGGTCGAGAATACGGCCTACTTTCGAGAACTTAATCCGGATATCGTAACCTTGCCCCAGCACTTCATCGCTAATGGTTACGAGGCTGTATATTGCGGGAAAATCTATCATGCACGGATGACGGACAACGAGCATTCCTGGAGTCGCAAGCCTTCCTTTAATCGTTGTCCGGTTAAGAGGAAGTGGTTGCCTGGGAGCTATGCTCTGCCCGAAAACCAGAAACTTTGGGCCGCAAACAAGGAGAAGATGCTCACCAAATACGGTAAGGAAGGCTCTGGCGGGCTGGTCCATGGACCGGCTTATGAGTCCGCTGACGTTCCCGACCATGCCTATGGGGACGGGTATAATACCCAACTGGCGATCGCCACCTTGAAGGATCATCTGGAAAAAAAGCCCAAGCAACCTCTTTTCCTCGCCCTTGGTTTTACCAAGCCTCACCTCGATTTCATCGCCCCCAAAAAATACTGGGACCTTTACGACCCCAAGGCAATCCAGTTGGCTATGCAAACCAAGGGACCAAATGGAGGGGCGGCGACCGGCTTGCATGCCTCCTTCGAGCTGCGAACTCGGCATGGTATTCCCAAGAAGGGTCCCATCGGGCCGGAATTGGCCAAGACCCTTCTTCACGGCTATTATGCCTGCGTCAGTTATGTTGACGCCCAGGTTGGGCTGATGCTGGAAGCCTTGGATGAGGCCGGTATCCGGGAAAACACAGTGGTCGCAGTCTGGGGTGACCATGGTTGGCATCTGGGCGACATGGGTATCTGGGGCAAGGCGACCAACTACGAGATTGCGACTCGCGTACCCCTAATAATTTGGACACCCGACATGAAGGTTCGCGGTAAGCCTACCAATGGACTGGTGGAGCTAGTCGATATGTACCCGACGCTCTGCGAACTGGCGGGGTTACCCCGCCCCAAGCACCTGGAAGGGCATAGTTTCGCTCCTCTCTTGGACAACCCGGGGCAGTTGTGGAAGAAAGCTGCTTTCAGCCAGTTTCCGAACCCCGCCCTACGCGAGTGGGCGGCCAATCCGTTGTCCGAAGGAATGCGAAAAACCTTTTTCGGTCCGTTGATTGAGCAGGTTGAGGAGGGAATCATCAAGCAGCAGGGAGGTTCTTGGAACCGCGATCTCTTCGAGAATCACCTCATGGGTTATACCATGCGAACCAATCGTTATCGTTTGGTCTCTTGGCAAGATCATCGAGACATGAAGGCGGAACCTCTCTTTATCGAGCTTTACGATCACCAGACCGATCCACAAGAAACAGTCAATGTCGCGGTCAATCATCCGCGCAAAGTCCAAGCCCTTTTAAAGCAGTTGAAGGAAGGCTGGATCGGAAACATTCCAAAGGCCGGGAAATGAAAAATCGGATTTTGATTTCATGGATCCTGTTGCTTGTCCCTGCCTTTGCATCTTTTTCTGCCGAGAGACCCAACATTGTTCTTATTCTAGCCGATGACATGGGGTATTCGGATCTGGGTTGTTATGGAGGAGAGATCCGTACACCCAATCTAGACCGTCTGGCGAAGAATGGAATTCGCTACACCCAAGCCTACAATACTTCCAAGTGCTGGACGACCCGTATTAGTTTGCTGACCGGATTGTATCACCACCGAAGCGACCGGGACTTCAGCAATACCGCGCTTATTGGTGGAATCCTCAAGCCGGCGAGGTATCGGACTTGGTGGTCCGGCAAACACCATGGTTCTTTTAATCCATATGAACGCGGGTTCGATCATTTTTCCGGTTTCCTGGGTGGAGCCATCAATTTTTGGAATCCCGGAGACAAGGCTAGGGAAGGGGAAGGAAACCCAGGTTGGCAAGCCGTCTATACCTGGGCTTTTGATAAGAAGTTGATCAAGCCTTACCTTCCCGCAAAAGGTTTTTATGCAACCGACGCGTTTACCGATTGGGGGCTCGAATGGTTGGGCGAAAAGGAGAGGGCGGATGACCCTTTCTTTCTTTACCTGGCATACAACGCCCCGCACTGGCCGTTGCATGCTCATCCCTATGACATCGCAAAGTACAAAGGAGTTTATGACTCGGGTTACGAAGCTATTCGGAAAGCTCGATACGAAAGACAGTTAGCGATCGGTTTGTTTGACGAAGCGGTGACTCCCCTGAGTGAACCGGAGCACAAGCCATGGACAACTCTATCTCCAAAAGAAAGAGACGAGGAAGCCCTGCGCATGCAAATTCATGCCGCCATGGTTGATCGATTGGATCAAAACATCGGGCGTTTGCTCGGTAAGTTGCGTGAACTCGGAAAACTTGAAAATACATTGATCATCTTCTTGGTCGACAACGGAGCCAGTCACGAGAGACCGAAAAGAGGGAAGAAAGACGCCGTTGCTACATGGGGAAGCGTGGGTTCCTTTGAAGCCATCGGGCAATCATGGGCGAATGCCACCAATAGCCCGTTCAAAAAGTGGAAGGTGCAAGGAATGGAGGGAGGAATATGCACGCCCATGATTGCGCATTGGCCCAACGGCATTAAGGTTCCCAAAAATTCGATTTCCCGCGAACCTTGCCACTTGATTGATTTCGTGCCGACCTTTATGGAGCTTGCAGGCGAACGATCGGTTTATCCGGATAACCTCCCCGATTTGGACGGCATTAGCCTAACCCCGACCTTTGCCGGGAAAAAGTTGACGAGGGAAACGCCACTCTTCTTTCAATACGGATCTTGGCAAGTCATTCGTGAAGATTCTTGGAAACTTGTTCAACACAAGAGCGATCCTTGGCAGTTGTATGACTTGAGCAGGGATCGTACGGAAACAAGAAATCTTGCCTCCGCTTTTCCCGAACGGGTTTTACAAATGATGACTCGCTGGAAAGATTGGGCCAAGGAGGTCGATCTCAAGGGGAAATTCCAAAAGAGTAAAAAGAAACCTACGAAAAATAAATAGCCTGAAATGAAACCCCATTTCCTTCTTTTCTTTCCTGCTCTATTACATGCAGTTGAAAACTACCAAGGTCGAGGGCTGGAAAAGTAAACTAGGATCGCTCGCTCGAAAGTGAGCGTCTAAACTTCATTGGAAGCTCCCTTCCTCGAGGAATTCCCTACAATGGTCGAAGGTGTCCTTGCAGTTCATGATGAAGGTGTGAGCATGATTAAGAACAATGAAATCGCTCATCCCCTCAAGCTTGGTGGCTTCCACTGCAACAAGCCCGTCGTTGGGTTCGGAAAAAGTTATTTTCTGTCCTTTGTCTCCGGCGATGACCCCGAATTCAACTACCGGAACGGGTAGATCCTCGTAGAACTCCTCCTCCGACAGTTTTTGGCCGCTGTCACCCGTGATCCAGCGGTAGAGCAAGTTGTTCTTAAAGCGCTTTGCGAGGTGAGCCGCCCGGTTGGGCGGCGCCAGCATGACAATTCGTCCCAGACCAGGGGGATATTCCTGCCGAAACGCATCACGGATAATGACATTGCCGAGAGAATGGCCAATTAGGTGGTATCGTGGGGTCTGCACTTTCTCCCGGATGAAGGCGATCAGCTCCCCGGATATCTGATCGAGGGGCTTGTTCATCTGGAAGTAGGAAAAATGTGCGGTCTGGTAACCGGCGGCCTTGAATCGCTTGCTCAAAACGAGCATGGAGGCTCTCGTTCGCCCTTGGCCGTGCAAAAGGACGACCGTTTCCTTTTCCGCCGATTGCGATTCATCCGATTGGGTAGGTCTTGAGGTCGAACAGCTCATTATGAGAGGGAGTAATAGAAGAAGAACCCAGAGAGGCATCGGTTTTATTTTCCAGACTCTTTGTCCAAGCGAGAAGCCGAGGAAAACATTGAAGTCTACGCAAAGGCTAAGCGGCAAAGTGAGATTTGTAAAAAACCATGATTTTTCAGAATGAAAATGGAATCGGGTCATAAAAACTTTTTCATGTAACCGGGAATATCGGTGGTTACTGATTCCACCCCGAGCGCCTTCAATCGTTTTGCGATGTTCAGATCGTTGACCGTCCATACATGCCACTCGTAGCCATCCTCCTTTATTCGCTTTATGGTATCGTTGGGGATGCCGTGGTGGGAATCGAGCCCATCTGCCTTGGTGTAACTGAGAGTCTTGAGTACGGTCTCTAAGGAAGGAACCCAATGGCCTTCCTTATCTCGTTTGAAGTTGGAGAGCCAATAGGCCTTGTGTTGGGGGGCCTTGATCTTGAGCAAGCGGATGACTTCTGCGTTGAAGCAAATGATCGCCACCTGTTCGTCCATAAGCTCGGATTTCTTGATTTCTTCGAGTAAAGGAGGGATGATTTCTTTTCCGCACTTGATCTCAATGAAGATCTTCTTGCCTGCTGGAATCGTTGCAAACACCTCGGTAATCGTGGGAATTTTCGTATCCTTGAATTTTTTGCCCTTGCCCAAACCGACGTCCAGTTCCTGCAATTGAGCGAGGGTCGATCCCTTGACGATGAGTTTCCGCTTTGCCAGGCGTTCGGTGCTTTTGTCATGAATACACACAATTTTTTTGTCCTTAGTGAGAAGAAAGTCGCCTTCAATCGCATCCGCTCCCTGTTCCCATGCCAACTTGAAGGCAGCTAAAGTGTTTTCAGGGGCATCTCGCGATGCGCCTCGATGAGCAACGACGAGTGGTTCGGCGTACAAGGCAAGAACACAAGCGAAGAAGGATGAAGCTACCGCTAGGGGTATGTTGATCATCTTATTCCGCTATAAGCGATGCATGCTCAACGCGAGCCTGATCGAGATTGCCTGTCGCTTATCATTCATCTATTCCCAAACAAACCATTTTGATGAACTCAACAACTCCATCCCTTTGCATGAGACTAAAAATCTACCTTGTTTTCCTGTTGTGTCTTATCAATCTCGACGCCGAAAAGAAGGATCCCGGAACCGTGGTCTTAACCTTCGACGACTCAGTCGCCAGTCAGGCCAACTACGTGGCTCCGCTGCTCAAGAAGTATGGGTTTGGGGCCACTTTCTTCATCACCGAGGGCTTTGGATTCGCCAAGGACAAGGAGAACTACATGACCTGGGATCAAATCAAGAAGCTCCATGCGGATGGCTTCGAGATCGGCAATCACACGCGTCGTCATATCGTGGTGGGCCGACAAAAGCTCGAGCAGCTCACTGCCGATGTCGAGTACATCGAGAAGCAATGCGAAAAACATGGAATTCCCCGCCCGGTCAGCTTTTGCTATCCCGCCTACCAAACGACCGAGAGAGCCGTGAAACTACTCCGGCAACGTGGCTACCGCTACGCTCGAACCGGCGGAGCCAAGGCTTATGATCCGGAAAAAGACGATCCTCTGCTGATGCCGCAGGCCTTTGACGGCAAGCCGAAGAGCACGCTGGAGCAGTTCAAGGAGGCGGTAGCCAAGGCAGTCGACGGCAAAATCGCGGTAATGACCTTTCATGGCGTCCCCGATGTCCAGCACCCTTGGGTGAACACCGACCCGAAGAAATTCGAGGCATACATGAAGCATTTGAAAGACAGCGGGTGCCGAGTCATTGCCTTGCGGGACCTAAAATTTTCCAAGCCATCCGAAAAGTAACTGCACGCAACAAAACCCATCGACGAAATACGCATTAAGGTGATGCCCGATGGAGACGATTGTTGGGATACTCGAAGCGCGGGTTGCCTTCGAGAATTGACCTGATTCTGCCAGTTTGAGCCAGTTCCGTATCGAAACGATTAGTCAAGGACTCCGTTTGTTGCCTTACCCGATTGTAAAACAGCATATCAAATGTCCTAAATCTTGACCCTTTTGATATTTGAGTGTTAGTTGAAGTTTCAATTTCACAATGAGCAGTCCATCTTCTGAAAATCGTTATCAAGTGCCGGGTCTAGACCGTGCTCTTTCTGTCATCGAATTGCTGAACGAGCACCCTGAGGGTTTGCTCGTGAATGAAATGGCCGAGTTGTTGAATTTACCTACTAACAGCGTCTACCGCATCATGCACACACTCGAGCGGCGTGCTTATGCTAGAAAAAACCCCAACGGTTCCGGTTATGTGCTTTCGGAAAAGTTTCTCTCTCTGGCGACTCCCGTTGCCGGTGATCCGGGATTTCTCGAAAATGCGTTACCCGTCATGAGGCGGCTCCGCGACTTGACAAGGGAGACTGTCTTGGCAGGTGTGTTGCTGGAAGATAGGGGCGTCGTGCTGGAACAAGTACCCGGATTGCATAATTTTTGCTTCAAGGTGAATCCCGGCCTACGTTTTTACCTCCATTGTGCGGCACCAGGGAAGGCGATTCTGGCCGCATTGCCTTTCGATGAAAGGGAAATATTCTTAAGTAATATGGATTTCCCCCGTTTCAACGACAGGACCATAACTTCGCAAAAAGACTTTTCCGAAGAGCTTAATAAATCTAGAGATCTAGGTTATTCGGTAGATCATGCCGAGGAGATCGAAGGTCAGCACTGTATAGGCGCTGCGGTTTTGGACCGCCGGGGCTATCCAGTGGGATCGATTTGGATTACGGGCCCATCGGTACGGCTAGAAGAAAAGGATTTTCAACGAATCGGTAGCCAAATTCGTGACCATGCAGAAGAAATTTCGCACGCCCTTGGTTATGTATCTTTCAAGGTAGCCTAAGATGATAGTTGTCCTGACTTATGAAATGTTACTAATACAACTTTAATTGCCCAAAAATTATGACCTCAGCAGACCTATTTAAAAACATGCGAAGGAAAACTTTCCTTTTTGCCTCATTCTCAATTTTACTAAACTTGCTCTCGGCTGAAGAGAAGGTTTCCCCTGAAGCTCTTGCTTTCTGGAAAGAGGAAGCAAAACCCTTGCTCGAACAGAATTGCTGGAAGTGTCATGGTGCTAAGGAGCGCATTAAAGGCGATCTTCGACTGACGACGCGCGAGGGTGTGCTTCTTGGAGGTGAAATAGGCGCCGCAGTCAACTTGGAGAAACCCGAAACCAGTCTTCTCTTGGAGATGCTTTCTTACAAGGATGAGGATCACGAGATGCCGCCAATCGGCAAACTGAAGGACTCGGAAATCGCTGTCCTCGAAAAATGGATCAAGCTTGGGCTTCCTTTCGCTTCCGAAGACGAGATACTTGGGAAGAAAGGACATGAGGTGGCCGCTGGTGAAGACAACACCAAGGTGAACGAACGAACTATGTCGCATTGGGCCTTCGTGAAGCCCAAGCGCATCGAATTGCCCGAGGTGAAAGACAAGTCGGCTAAGCACCCGATCGATCGTTTCATTTTGGCGAAGCTCGATGCTTCGGGTCTAAAGCCCAATCCTCTAACGACCAAGGAAGCTCTTTTGCGTCGTGCTTATTTTGATCTCACAGGAATCGCTCCCACTCCGGATCAAGTGAGCGATTTCTTGACCGATGATTCAGCCGATGCCTTTGAGGAAGTTATCGATGGTTTACTGGCTTCCCCTCAATATGGAGAGAAGTGGGGCCGCCATTGGCTCGATCTCGTTCGCTACGCCGAAACCAATGGATATGAAAGAGACAGTGAAAAACCGATGGCTTGGCGTTTCCGTGACTATGTCATCAAGGCCTTTAACGACAATAAGCCTTACGATCGTTTCGTCCAGGAACAGCTTGCCGGCGATGAATTACCCGATGCCGATGCCGATGCCATTACTGCCACAGGTTTTCACCGTCTAGGGATTTGGGACGATGAACCCGCAGACCGAAAAAAAGCTAGATACGATTATCTTGACGACATTCTGAGGACTACCAGTGATGTTTTTCTGGGAATGACGATTGGTTGCGCTCGTTGCCATGATCACAAGATCGATCCCATTCCCACCAAGGATTACTATTCCTTGCTTTCTTTCTTCGCCAACGTATCGAACCATGGGAAAGGCAAAACCAACCTCGTAAAGGTCGAGAGTTTTTCGGGAAATGGCGAGTATGACAAGCAGTTTGAACAGTGGTCAAAGAGGGATGGTGATCTACGCCGCCAATTAGATAAAATTGAGAAAGATTTTCTTGAGGAACTTGAACTCAGGCAACCTGAGATCAAGGTGAACAAACCCGGAAAAAACACCAAGGCAAAGCAGAGTATCATCCTGCATGATGCCCGTTCCGGGGAAGTTGCTTGGAATTACTCCACAAAAAAACCAGACGATCACTGGTTCGAGATCGCCTACGATGACTCCAAGTGGGATTCCGGAAAGGCAGGTTTTGGAGTCAAGGGCACTCCGGGTGCTGTCGTCCGAACAGAATGGCGTAGCAAGGCAATCTGGATGCGAACAAGTTTTCGTCTGGCTGCTGTTCCGAACAATCTTTCGCTTAACGTTCATCACGACGAAGACGTAAAAATCTATCTCAACGGCAAACTAGTGAAGGAATTGGGTGGGCATGTTTCCAATTATGAAACGCACGATGTCTCCAAGGTCGCTGCAGATGTACTTCAGACCGGCAAAAACGTTCTCGCCGTCCATTGCCTGCAAACCGGGGGAGGACAATTCGTCGACGTCGGGGTATCCTCCTCCGATCAGTTCGCTGATCTAGCTTCGCTGATGCGCAAGTTTGGCAAGGACTACATAGGGGATTCAGCTCTGAAGAACCATCGACGCATTACCCGTGATCTTTCTAATCATGCCGGACAAAAGCCATCGGCGAGCAAATACGAGGTCATGGCTGTGGCCGAGTCTGGAAACAACATTATCAAAGTCTTGCATCGCGGGAACCCTGTTCTTGAAGGGGATGTCGTTCAACCCTCTTTCCCGAGCGTTTTACGCCCACCCGCCGCCGTTATTCCGGATAGTTACAAGACTCCCAAAACCTCTGGTCGCCGTCGCGTTCTTGCTGAATGGATTACCTCTAAGGACAATCCTATTTCTGCCCGTGTAATGATGAATCGCGTTTGGCAGCATCATTTCGGTCGCGGTATTGTGCGGACCACCAGCGATTATGGCTTTCAGGGATTAAAGCCCACTCATCCGGCCTTGCTCGATTGGTTGGCACTCGAGTTCATGGGTCGCGACTGGAACATCAAGGCAATGCACAAATTGATCATGACTTCCAACGCATATCAGCGTTCATCTGCTCCCAATGACTTCGCTTTCGAAAAAGATCCTATTAATAATCTTTTTTGGCGCTTTGATATGCGTCGACTTACTGCCGAAGAGGTTCGAGACTCCATTTTGTCTGCGTGCGGGACTCTCAACTTGAAGCCCGGTGGGCCGAGCATTACGCCGCCACTTCCTCAGATCGTACTTGCAACCGCCTCTCGTCCAGGAGCGGGTTGGGGTAGGTCTTCTCCAGAAGAGTCCAATCGTCGGAGCGTCTACGTAAAAGTAAAGCGTTCTATGCAAATGCCCATCCTCATCAACCACGACATGGCCGACATGGATACATCTTGCCCCGTTCGCTTTACCACTACCGTGCCCACGCAATCTCTAAATATGCTTAACGGGAAGTTCATGAACGATTCGGCGAAGGTTTTTGCCAAGCGACTTCGCGACGAAGCTGGTACTGCTCCCGCGGATCAAGTTGCTCGAGCTTTTGAGATCGCTTTCTCAAGGAAGCCCTCTGACAAAGAAGTCAGTTCGGGTCTGGCAATGATTAAAGACATGCGATCTAAGGGCGGCGTTTCCGCAGAAGTCGCCTTGGAACGCTTTGCTCTCCTCGCCCTCAACCTGAATGAATTTGTCTACTTGGACTAAGCTCTGGAAAACCTTACCCTCTCGTACTTTTAATAAAATACTATGAACAAGCCACAAAACACATTCTGCGGACAGGTCAATCGCCGTGAATTTCTTAAAGATGTTGGTGGAGGTTTCGCCTCTCTTGGGCTTACGGGCATGCTGGCTCAGGACGGCTTTTTCCAGTCACAAGCCACTGCTCAGGAAATGGCGAAATTCGTCAATCCACTTGCACCCAAAAAGCCTCATTACGAGGGGAAGGCCAAATCGGTCATATTCCTTTTTATGTACGGTGGTCCCAGCCAAGTAGATACCTTTGATCACAAGCCAAAACTATATCCTCTCGATGGAAAGACCATCGACGTAAAAACTTTTGGGCGCGGTGGTAAACGCAGCAAAAGCCGAGTGGTTGGACCTAAATGGAAATTCAACAAATACGGCGAGTGCGGCAAAGAGGTCTCTGACCTTTTTCCAAATGTTGCAACCTGTGTGGACGATATTGCCTTCGTTCATTCTATGACTGCGGATTCACCCATACATGGTTCCGCCATGCTAATGATGAATGCCGGCCAAGTGCTTTCCGGCCACCCATCCATTGGTTCATGGGTAAACTACGGTCTGGGTAGCGTGAACGAGAATCTCCCCGGTTACGTGGTAATGCTTGATAAGACCGGTGGTCCTATCAGCGGTGCCAAGAACTGGTCCAGTGGTTATATGCCGGCTAGTTACCAAGGTACTGTTCTACGTTCTCAAGGAACTCCAATTCTTGATCTCGAAAATGCAAATGGGATGAGCAAGACCGAACAGCGTACGCTTTTGGATCACCTTCGAAACATAAATGAGGGACATCTTTC
>CAWVZQ010000061.1:0-11485 GCA_963934405.1 uncultured Opitutales bacterium
AAGTCCCACTATCTCGATGACAAAAAGCAACCGGCTACCCCGATCAGCCCGAAGTTCTACGTCACCGACGCCATCGCCGACCATGCCGTGACGACATTAAAGGAGCATGCCGAGAAGCATGCGGAAAAACCATTCTTTCACTATTTAGCGTTCACCGCGCCGCACTTCCCTCTTCATGCCCTACCCAAGGACATCGAACGCTACCGCGAACGTTACAAGCAAGGCTGGGACAAGATCCGCTCGGCTCGCTGGAAGAAGCAGAAGGAGCTTGGTCTCGCCAAGGGCAATGTTTCCCCAGTGGAACGCGAGGTCGGTCCCCACCACCACTTTCCCGACGCCTACAAGATACTCGGCTCGGGGGAAGTTCGCTATCCCGTGCCATGGAATACCCTGACCCAGGAGCAGCAGGCCTTTCAAGCGGATAAGATGGCGGTGCATGCCGCCATGATCGACTCGATGGATCGAGCCATTGGGCGGGTTCTCGACCAATTGCGGAAGATGAAGGCCTTCGACGACACCTTGGTCTTGTTCCTCTCCGACAACGG
The DNA here is from genome assembly GCA_963934405.1 of uncultured Opitutales bacterium. GTDB lineage: Bacteria > Verrucomicrobiota > Verrucomicrobiia > Opitutales > Seribacteraceae. The sequence goes on from CAWVZQ010000061.1 coordinate 546, forward strand.
GGCCAGCGCCGAAGTTATGGTGCGCGGCGACGGGCACGACCCGAAGGCCCCGCTGGGGTCAGCCTACACTTATCTTTGCCTCGGGGCCGGTTGGTCAACCGCTTGCAACACGCCCTTCCGCATGCACAAAACCTGGGTGCACGAAGGTGGTGCCTGCACTCCGCTGGTCGCCCATTGGCCCAACGGGATTCAAGCGCGTGGCGAATGGCGGCATACCCCGGGCCATGCCATCGACGTGGTTCCAACCATATTGGAATTAGCCAAGGCGAAGGTGACGGAGGACAAGTCGGCGCCACCTGCGCCCGGCAAAAGCCTCGTGCCCGCATTCGCCGAGGATCGTTCCATTGATCGCAATTACCTGTGGTGGTCGCACGACGGAAACCGAGCCATACGCGTGCAGGACTGGAAATTAGTGTCCGCCAATGGAAAGAACTGGGAACTGTTCGACTTGGCCAAAGACCGAACCGAGACCGAGAACCTCTTCGCCAAGCATCCCGAAAAAGTAAAGGAACTTGAAAAGCTCTGGTTGGCCAAGCAGGACGAATTCATCGAGGACGCAACCAAGTCCCAGAAGAAAAAATGACTTTGTCTTAGGCTAGGGTTGCCATGCAAGGAAAGGGCAGGCTAATCTCTGTTTAGATTGAGTATGCATGCAATGAAACGCCTTTTGACACTATTGATCCTGTTTGCCCTGCATGAAACCTCATGGGCGGAAGAAGGGCCCACCGATTGGAACGAGCAGCGCAACAAGCATTGGGCGTGGCGCGAACTGACCGATCCCAAGCCGCCGCAAGTCAAGGACGCGAAATGGGTCCGCAACGACGTCGATCGCTTCATATTGGCCAAGCTCGAGGCAACAGGCCTGTCTCCGAACGACGAAGCTGATGCCAGCGCCTTGAACCGACGCCTCCACTACGACCTCGTCGGTCTGCCCGGCGTGGTTGAAGGCGAAGGCAAGTCATTTGAGACCGTGGTGGACGAACTTCTCGCCTCCGAGCATTTTGGGGAGCGTTGGGCCCGGCACTGGCTGGACGTGGCCCGATTCGCGGAAAGCCATGGCTTCGAGCAAGATTACGATCGACCGCATGCCTATCATTTTCGCGACTTCGTGATCAAGGCGTTCAATCAAGATATGCCGTATGACCAATTCGTTCGTTGGCAGGTGGCTGGCGACGAGATCGCCCCAGACAATCCGCTCGCCCTTGGAGCCACGGGTTTTTTGGGCGCCGGAGTGTTCCCCACCCAGCTCACGGAAAAGGAATTCGAGTCCGCCCGCTATGACGAACTCGACGATATGGCGAACACGACGGGAATGGCTTTCCTCGCTCTAACGGTGGGATGCGCCCGTTGCCATGACCACAAATTCGACCCCATCGCGACCAAGGACTATTACCGCATGACGTCGACCTTCGGACTCACCATAAGGAGTGAAATCGATGCTCCCGTGGACACCAAGGAATATAACGTTTCCCTCGCCATGTGGGAAAAAGAAAGGAAGCCTCTTCTCGCGGTCCGGGACAAGTTCGAGCGCGAGGAATTATCCAAGCGCTTCAAACAATGGCTGAACGATCCCGCTGGCAAAAAAGCCGATGCCTCGGTTTGGGCGACCCTTGACGGAGCTCAGCCCAAATCCCTCGACGGCGCCACCTTCACTGCCCAAGAGGACGGCTCCTTCCTCCTTTCCGGAAAAAACCCCAGGGACGACCGCTGGGTGGTCACGGCCAATGTGGCGCTGCCCAAGGTGACCGCCCTGCGCATCGAGGCCCTTACCCACAAATCGATGAAGCGCAACGGTCCGGGCCGAGCCAGCAACGGAAACATTGCCCTCAGCGACATTCGTGTGTTCGCCAAGAAAACCGGTGAAAAAGGAAAAGGAAAAGCCGTTAAATTGGTCAGTCCGCGGGCCGATCACCAGCAGAACACGACCAGCCTTTCCATCGCCTCGTCCATTGATGGCGACAAACGAAAGACGGGCTGGGCAGTCGACGGGCAAATCGGCAAGGATCATGTCTGCGTATTCGAGTTCGCCGAACCGGTGGAAAACGAAGGCGGCTCCGAATTCACCTTCGAGCTGGATTATTTCGTGAACACCAGTCATGTCATCGGGCGACCTCGCTTTTCGGTTTCCTCGCAACTGGCGCCCCCTCTCAAGGCGGAAAGCCAAAGCCAGGTCATGGCTGCCCTGATGAAGGCCATCAGCCAACCCGGCGGAGTGGAAGGGCTTGACGAGAAGCAACGAACCTCCTTGCGGGACGCTTACCGTGGCATCGATCCGAAATGGAGGGAATTTAGCGCCAAGATCTCCGCTCACGAGGGAAAGAAGCCCCAACCGAAAAAAGTGAAGATGATGGTGTCCAGCGAAGGGTTCAAGCCGATGAAGCACCATGCGGACGGGCGCGGATACCCGCATTTCTACAAGAAGATCTATTTCCTCGACCGCGGCGACCCGAACAAGAAAGGCGAAGAGGTTACCCAGACCTTCCTCCCCCTTCTCATGCGCAACGGCAAGGACTCCAGCCATTGGCAGACAAAGCGACCCGAGGGCGCCCGCACATCGCATCAGCGAAAGGCATTGTCCAACTGGTTGACCGATTTGGAAAACGGCGCCGGATACGTCGCGGCCCGCGTCATCATGAACCGTATCTGGCTACATCACTTTGGACAAGGTCTCGTGGCCACACCGAACGATTTCGGCTACCAATCGGAACCGCCCACCCATCCCGAGCTCCTCGATTGGCTGGCCTCCCGGTTGATTGAAAACGAGTGGCGACTCAAGCCGATGCACAAGCTAATCCTTTCCAGCGCCAGCTGGCGACAAAGCTCGGCCTACGACGAATCCAAGGCATCCAAGGATGTCGACAATACATTCCTCTGGCGCTTCTCCCCGAGGCGACTGGAAGGCGAAGTGATCCGCGACAGTTTGCTCACGGTGAGCGGTCAACTCGACAAGACCATGTACGGCAAAGGCACCCTCGACGAAAGAACCAAGCGACGCAGCGTCTACTTCTTCATCAAACGGAGCAAGTTGATCCCCACTATGCAACTCTTCGACGCACCCGAGCCCCTCGTCAGTCAAGGTCGTCGCCTCAGCACCACAATAGCGCCGCAGGCCCTCATGTTCATGAACAGCCCGAATGTTCGTGGGTATGCTAACGCGTTCGCCCAACGATTGACCAAGGAAGCGGGCGATGACTTGGATAAGGCGGTGAGCGCGGGATACCAAGCCGCCTTGGGGCGCGAACCCGATGTCAGGGAAAAAGCCGCCACCCTCGTCTTCTTGAAGTCACAGGAAGTTTCCTACCTGGAGGCTAAACACGGCAATCCTCGCCACCTTGCCTTGGTCGACTTCGCTCAAACCTTGTTCGGGCTAAATGAATTCAGCTATCTACGGTGACGCCATGAACGATTTTCTTTCCCATCCCATAAACCGTCGATCCATGCTGTCGCGTTGCGGCATGGGACTGGGCGCTCTCGGACTGACCGGTCTACTTTACGACGAAAAATTGCTCGGGGCGGCCAATCCCTTGGCCCCCAAGCAATCTCATTTTCCGGGGCGGGCCAAGTCGGTTATCTGGATATTCGTCAACGGTGGTCCCAGTCACGTCGATACTTGGGACTACAAGCCGGCGCTCGAGAAAATGGATGGCAAGACCTTCGAGGGGTTCGACCGCTTCACCGGGTTCTTCGCCAATGCGGTGGGCGGATTGATGAAAAGCCCATTCCAATTCACTCCGCGCGGACAATGCGGCAAAATGGTTTCGGAGATTTTTCCTCATCTCGGTGAGCACGTGGACAAAATGGCGTTCATCCATTCGGGGCACACCGAGTCGAACAACCACAGTCCTGCCCTCTTTATGATGAATTGCGGCTTGCCCCGCATGGGCTACCCCTGCGCCGGGGCATGGGCCACCTACGGCTTGGGTTCAGCGAGTCGTGACCTCCCCTCCTTCGTCGTCATGAGCGACCCGCTCGGTCGCGGTCTGCCGAAGGGACATGCAGCAAACTGGGGAGCCGGTTTTCTGCCCAGCGTCTACCAAGGTACCCATTTTCGTCCCACGGGAGATCCTATCGACAATTTGCACCGCCCCAAGGAACAGGATGTTTCGCGGCAACGTCGTCAGCTCGACTTGTTGGCCCAACTGAACGGGCATGACCTGAACAAGAATCCTCATGAGGAGGAACTGTCGGCCCGCATCGAAAGCTTTGAATTGGCCTATCGTATGCAAACCGCTGCGCCGGAAGCCCTCGATCTCGCCAAGGAGCCCGATCATTTGAAAGAGCTCTACGGTTTGAACGTTGGAAAATCGAAGCATTTCGCGGCCCAGTGCATGATGGCCCGACGCCTCGTGGAGCGGGGTACGCGATTCATTCAGATCTATTCCGGCGGCATGGCGAACCAAAGAAGTTGGGACGGCCATAGCGACATCAAGGGAAACCATACCGGTTTCGCCCAGGAAACGGATCAACCAATCGCCGGCTTGCTGACGGATCTCAATCAGCGGGGCTTGTTGGACGAAACTTTGGTCATTTGGGCGGGTGAATTTGGTCGTCTGCCCGTGGCTCAAAAAAGTGGCAAACCCGGTCGCGACCACAATCCGCACTGCTTCACCGCTTGGATGGCTGGCGGCGGGGTGAAGGGCGGGGTTTCCCATGGTGAGTCCGACGAGGTCGGTCATAAGGCGGCTGTAGACAAGGTGCACGTAAACGACTTTCATGCCACCATTCTCCATTTGCTGGGCTTGAACCACAAGGAGCTGACCTATCGTTACGGCGGTCGCGATTTTCGCCTGACCGACGTGGCGGGCAAGGTGATCGCTCCCATTTTGGCATGAGCAGGGGAACTATAATCGGGTTGCTGTGTTCTGTAGGCCTCATCTTCGTCCGTCCGTCCTCCGCTGAAGAGAAGCTACAATTCAATCGCGACATTCGCCCCATCCTGTCGAATGCCTGCTTTCACTGTCACGGCCCCGATGAAAAGGAAAGGAAGAGCGGTCTGCGTTTCGACTTGGCAGAGGCTCCCTTCCAACCCGCCAAGTCGGGGGATCCCGCGATCATCAAGGGGAATGCCAAGGACAGCGAATTGGTCTACAGGATCTTCCTGCCCAACGATGACGACGACCACATGCCGCCCATCGACAGCGGAAAGTCGCTGACCAATGAGCAAAAGGAGACCCTGCGCAAATGGATCGATCAAGGAGCCGAGTACCAAGGGCATTGGGCTTTTCTTACTCCGGAGCGGCCCGGGTTGCCGAAAGAGACAGCGGCGAAACATCCGGTCGATGCCTTCCTCAAGAATCGTTTGCAGGCCGAGAGCTTGCAGATGAGGGAACCAGCGGACAAGGAGACTTTGCTTCGGCGAGCCACCTTGGATCTGACCGGGCTCCCCCCCACACTCGCGGAAATGGATGCCTTTGCCCGGGACAAATCACCGGATGCCTATGAAAAGGCACTCGACCGCTTGCTCTCGTCTCCCCACTACGGCGAGCGCATGGCACTGGAATGGCTTGATCTGGCCCGTTATGCCGACAGCAACGGGTTCCAAAGCGACGGTAGCCGCACCATGTGGCTCTGGCGGGAATGGCTCATCGGCGCCTACAACCGGAACCTTCCCTTCGACCAGTTCACGATCGAGCAATTGGCGGGCGACATGTTGCCCGACCCGACCGAGGACCAAATCGTGGCGACCGGGTTCAACCGGAACCACCGCCTCAACGGTGAAGGTGGAAGAATCGTGGATGAGTGGTTCGTTGAAACGGTGATCGACCGGGTGGAGACCACGAGCATGACATGGATGGCCCTGACCATGAACTGCGCTCGTTGCCATGACCATAAATACGACCCGATTTCCCAAAAGGAATTCTACCAATTCTTCGCCTTCTTCAACTCGAACGAGGAAAGCGGCGTGTTGGCAGCTGACGGCAAAAACGGTAACAACACGATGCCATTCATCAAGGTGGCCAGCGCCGAACATAAAAAGAGGGAAGCCGAACTGAATGCCAAGCTCGAGGAAGCCAAAGCCAAGGCGGAAGCGACTGAGAAAGCGGGCCTGGCTACAGCCTTTGAAAAATGGATGAACGAGGAGAGACAAGCTTTGGCCAAGGGCAAGCCCAAGCAGGCATGGATACCCTTAGTGGATGAAAAGGTGACAAGCAAGGGCGGAGCGACTTTCAAGAGGCAACCGGACGGATCCTGGCTTCCCAGCGGAAAGAACCCGACACATGACGTTTATGAAATAGAGTCTCCACTGTCGGCCGGGACCTTTGCCGGCATCCTGCTGGATTGCTTGCCCGACGCACGGATTCCACAAAAGAGCCTGGGCCGGTACAGCAATGGAAACTTCGTGCTCACCCGTGTGGAAGCTGAAATTCGCCCAAGCAAAGGGAAGCCCACGCCGGTCAAGTTGACCCGACGAGAAGCGGACTATTCCCAGAAAAAGTGGGACATCAGCATGGTCAACAACGGGAACCGCAAAAATGGTTGGGCGGTGGATGGCCCGACCCGCCGCAAACCGATCAAGGCCATGTTCCTGCCGGGTTCATTGGTCAAGGTGCCAAAGGGTAGTCGCCTCGTGGTCCGGTTCTTTCATGAAACCCTGAATCAGCACAACATGGGACGCTTCCGCGTCTCTCACTCACAGGAAAAAGTCAATTCACTGGGCGGCAAACCCGGCTTGCCGCCCAACCTCGCTGGATTGCTGCGGAAGGAGCCCGGCTCTTTGGAAGCGACGGAACGGAAGAAACTGGAACAATTCTTCAAGTCCAATGACCGTAACCCAGTCTCCCAAGGCCAGAAGCAGGTGGCTCAAGCCAAGAAGGCCTTGGACAATTTCAAGAACACGCTTCCCAGTACCATGGTGATGAAGGAAAAGTCCGCTCCCAAGGATGCCTTTATCCTGAATCGCGGGGAGTACGACCAACCAACTGACAAGGTGGAAAGGAAACTGCCTGCCGTCCTGCCTCCATTGGCGGCGGACCAACCCCTCAATCGACTTGGGTTGGCTCGCTGGCTGGTCTCGGGTGATCATCCCTTGACCGCTCGCGTTTGGGTAAACCGGATGTGGGAACGCTTCTTCGGCGTTGGCATCGTGAAGACTTCGGAAAACTTTGGATCGCAAGCGGACTGGCCCGCTCATCCCGACCTCCTCGATTGGCTGGCGGTTGAATTTGCGAAGCCGACCCGTTTGCCCGAGGTGGCTGGAAAACCTGCCCAAGCCTGGGACATGAAGGCGATGATCAAGTTCATCATGCTGAGCCATGCCTATCGGCAAAGCTCGAGCGCTCCCGAGGAGCTTTATCGCAGGGATCCGGAAAACCGCCTGCTGGCTCGCGGTCCGCGCTTTCGTTTGAAGGGGGAGACGGTGCGCGACCAAGCCTTGGCCATCAGCGGCTTGCTCGTACCGAAAATCGGGGGGCCAAGCACCCGTCCATACATGCCGGCTGGAGTATGGGACGAGACGAATCGATACGGCAACTTGCGTAATTACAAGGCCACCACGGGCGATGGACTTTACCGGAGAAGCATGTACACAATCTGGAAGCGAACGGCAGCCCCGCCTTCCATGCTTTTGTTCGACGCCCCTAACCGGGAGATCTGCACCCCCAAGCGAGCCCGCACCAACACACCACTACAGGCATTGGCCCTTATGAACGAAGTCACCTACGTCGAGGCCGCTCGAGCCTTGGCCCAGAGGATGATGATAGAGGGCGGCGACACCGTGGAGTCGCGCCTGACCACCGGCTTTCGCCTCGTCACCGCACGTACGCCGGATAAGGAAACTCTGGCTGTACTGAAATCCGGTTTCGAACGCAGAAAAAAGGAGTTCACGGCGAACCCGGAGGCAGCCAAGTCGCTCATCATGCAGGGAACCTCCAAGCCCGATCCTTCGCTTGATGCGCATGAACTGGCAGCTTACTCGGCCACCGCAAGCATCTTGCTCAATCTCGACCGCGTGGTAACCAAGGACTGAACTTTACACAGTGATGAACGATTTCGAAAACATCCTCACGAACAAGCCCAACTTGGGCGCCACCCAAGATTTACTCAACCGGCGTATCTTTCTGCGCAACGGGGCAGCCGCCCTCAGCGCGACCGCCCTCGCCGGCTTGCTTCCCTCGCTCTCCAGTGAAGCAAAGGCGATCGGTAACGGCTTCCCTAATTTCCCTGCTAAGGCCAAGCGAGTCATTTACCTGTTCCAGTCCGGGGCGCCTTCGCAAATGGACTTGTTTGACCCCAAGCCGCTGATGGAAAAAGAGCGGGGCAAGAATTTGCCCGACAGTATCCGCAAAGGACAACGCCTCACCACCATGACCTCCGGGCAGAAGAGCTTCCCCATAGCGCCCAGTATCTTCAAGTTCGCACGGCGGGGTAATTCCGGACACTGGATGAGCGATGTTCTCCCCCATTTGTCGAAGGAGGCGGACGAATTGTGTTTCATCAAGTCGATGCATACCGAGGCGATCAACCATGACCCGGCGATTACCTTTTGTCAGACCGGGCATCAATTAGCAGGTCGGCCTAGCATAGGATCTTGGTTGAGTTACGGTTTGGGTACGGAGAATAAGGATTTGCCAGCATACGTCGTTATGACTTCCTGGGGAACGGGACGTCCCAACGACCAACCCTTGTACGATCGGCTCTGGGGGGCGGGTTTTCTTCCCACCCAACACCAAGGCGTCAAGTTCAGGAACTCGGGCGACCCCGTCCTGTACCTTTCCGATCCCAAGGGAATCGATCGCAAAATGAGGCGGGGCATGCTCGATGAAATCGCGAGCTTGAACCGCAAGGATCGGCAAGTGGTTGGTGATCCCGAGATCGATGCCCGCATTTCCCAGTACGAAATGGCCTTTCGCATGCAAACCAGCGTGCCCGATTTGACCGACGTGTCCAAGGAACCTAAACATATATTAGAAAGCTATGGACCGGACGTTCTCAAGCCCGGAACTTATGCTGCGAACTGCTTGCTCGCCCGACGCATGGCGGAGCGCGATGTTCGTTGCATCCAGCTCTTTCATATGGGCTGGGATCATCACGGGGGACTCCCGAATGCAGTGAAGGGGCAGTGCCGAGACACGGACCAACCGACAGCCGCCTTGATCGCCGACCTGCGTCAGCGCGGCTTGCTTGAAGACACCTTGATCGTTTGGGGTGGTGAGTTTGGAAGAACGATTTATTCGCAAGGCAAACTTACCGCTACCAATTACGGCCGGGATCACCATCCCCGTTGCTTCACCGTATTTCTGGCCGGAGCCGGAATCAAGAAAGGCTTCACGCTTGGGGCAACGGATGACTACTGCTACAACATTACGCAGGACCCCGTGCACGTTCACGACTTGAATGCCACCATCATGCACCTGCTCGGAGTCGACCACAAGAAGCTCATCTACAAGTTTCAAGGCAGAGACTACCGACTGACCGACGTTCACGGCCATCTCCTAAAGTCGATTCTATCATAAAAACACCTGGCTCGGGCCAAATTAGATGTGGCTGTCTTCGTGGCCTGACTATATGGCAGATTCAAGAATGACTCTCCGCCATGCAGTTTGCATCTTGTTGCTTTGCCATGCTCCGCTCATGGCGCAAATTGATTTCAACCAGCAGATTCGACCGATCTTGTCGGACAAGTGCTTCAAGTGCCATGGTCCGGATGCGAAGAACCAAAAATCGAAACTGAGGCTGGATTCATTCGAGAATGCCACCAAGTCGCATGGCGGTGTAATTGCCTTGGTTCCCGGCAAGCTGGAGGACTCCGAAATGCACTGGAGAATCCGCAGCGACGAATTGGATGAAATCATGCCTCCTCCCAAGGCAAAGCTTCCTCTCACGAAGAAGGAAAAAGAGCTTCTCGACCAATGGATTTCCGAGGGAGGAAAATACCAGAAGCATTGGGCATTCGAACCCCTTCCCGAAAAAGTCCCAGTCCCCCAGAGCAAACACCCTTCTCCGCGTAACCCAATCGATCACTTCATCGCCAACCGACTGGAGGGAACGAACCTCTCCCCAAGCGAGGAGACCGATAAGGCCACTTGGCTGCGAAGGGCGACCTTCGACCTGACTGGTCTGCCTCCCACCTTGGAGGAACTGGACGCCTTTCTAGCAGACAAGGACCCAAAGGCACGTCAACAGGCAGTCGACCGCCTGCTGGATAGCGATGCATACGCCGAGCGAATGACCTCCGAGTGGCTCGACGTCGCCCGCTATGCCGACACCTACGGCTACCAACAGGACCGCAACCGCCACGTCTGGCCGTGGCGCGACTGGGTCATCCAGGCTTTTCGCAAGAACCTCTCCTATGACCTGTTCGTCACCGAGCAAATCGCCGGGGACCTGCTTCCCGATGCCACCCAGGACCAAATCCTCGCCACCTGCTTTAATCGACTGCATTCCCAGAAGGTCGAGGGGGGAAGCGTGCCAGAGGAATTTCGCATCGAGTACGTGGCCGATCGCGTGCACACCTTCGGGACGGCTTTTCTCGGACTCACTTTCGAATGTTCTCGCTGCCACGACCACAAGTACGACCCGATCAAGCAGAAGGATTACTATTCCCTCTCCGCCTACTTCAACAACGTGGACGAGGCCGGTCTATATTCATGGTTCACCAATTCCGTGCCCACGCCAACCCTCGAGCTGGGCAAGCTGCCCAGCGATAACAAGATCGTGGAAGCGGAAGCCGAACTCCAGAAGATCGCCCAATCAGAGGAAACCCGAAAGGCCTTCCTCGCATGGCAGGCCAACCGTTCCGAAAAGCTTGCCAAGCTCGCCCCTCCCCTAGCTCACCTTAGCTTCGATGAATTGAAAGGAGGGAAATTAGCCAACTTGGCCGATCCAAAGAAGCCGGCCTCCTCATCGGCCAACAACCAAATCGTTCCCGGCAAAATTGGCCAGGCCATGAAGCTCACCGGTGACGACGCCGTGAAGTTTCCCAACAACTTCGGCAACTTCAC
>CAWVZQ010000062.1:0-11445 GCA_963934405.1 uncultured Opitutales bacterium
GGCGTTTCGCCTCCTGCCGGTTGAATCTTTGGAGCGAAAGGTGACTTGGTGACGCGAAACTTTGGTGCCCCTCCGGGTTTTGGAGGGTTGCCAGCCTTCGGCGTCAATTTCAAGGAAGGTTTCGGTGGTTCTGTCGATTGTCCTTCGTTGGCCATGATTCTGTGGGTTTGGTATTTTGAGTCTCTCTAAAACTTCTAGGTCAGCTAAAAGGCGATTATTTTTCGGGCGAATTCTTTTCTAAAAGGTCTGCCAATTCCTGAGGTTCCACGTCATCTAACCGTTTTTTGCGTTGTTCCAAGTTCTCGAAGGTTTTGCAAACGGTTTCGGTCATGTTGTCGTGAGTTTCCTCGGATCCACCGAGGATTGAGAAATCTTCGGCCTTTGTGATGCGCACATGCCCATCGTCGCAGTCCAGTCCTAGTCCAAGCAAATGGGATTGGCTTTGTTCTTTGGGCTTTATTTGTCTTTCGGTCATGCCGTTTCTTTTCAAGGTGAAAGTATAAAAAGGTAACCTCTCCGAGTCCTCCGAGTCAATACTCGATGGACATGGTCATCGAGTTCAAAAGGAGTACAGGCGAAGGCTAACGTCGAATTCTAGGTCGTCTTCCTTGAGAGCCCCCCGAAAACGTGTAACGGAGTACAGTAAATCCCACGAATCGCCCAGCCGTCGTCGCATGCCTAGAAATAGATGCGTGAAACGGTCTCCCTCAGCATCATAACGAGCCCCGCCGTATACTGTTTGTCGCTCGGTTAGTCGGTGGGTTCCCGTAACTTGGTACTGGTTTGAGAACTCGTGGTAGTCGAAAAGAGCGAAATCGAGTTCGCCAAAGTCGCCATCGGTCAATCGGGTAGACAGGGCTAGGCGTTCAACTTGTCCCGTTGCCGAGTCCAGTTTCGCCTGAAAGCCCAATGCCAGCCAATCCGCAGGAGACAAGAGAATATCGGCGTAAAAGTCATCGAATGCATTCTCGCCGGGTTTTCTGTCGGGCAGCAGGTCTTGGTAGATCAGCAGGTGCCCCAAGGGGTGGGGGAGCCCGTCTTCTCCACGCGTGTAAACTCGGTTCTCCAAGCCGATGCGGAAGAGGTGGCTTTCACCGATGGAATCCGTCTGACGTCGGTCGAAAAGGTCCAGAGGTGCCAAATTCGGATCTTGGAATTCATGGTCTAGCTGAGGAATCAGACCTAGATCATTAGAGTCGAGTTCACTTACTTTCCGGTGGCTGAGAACGACGGCTATTTCGTGCCTGAGGCCGTTTATTTCCCATGTGTCGTTTTGTAGGTCGAAGTCTCCGTGGAGGCTCGCCCTCAAGTCGGCTCCGATTTCTCCCAGATGTCGGGTCGGGTCGGCACCGTCCACATCGTAATCGACAAGTCTATACGAGGCAAGAGGAGTAAGGGATAGCCATCGAGTGAGACGAAAAGGTCGTCTAACACCATAGGCGAGATCGATCCGGTCGGCTTCGATCTCCGGGGAAATCAAAGGATCCGCCTTGCGAAGGCTTGCGAGAGCGATGGAAAAACTATGGTAGAGTTCGGGGGCTAGGAATTCATAAGGAGCCAAATCTAGCGATAATTCCGGTCGTCGTTCCACAACGGTTTCGTATTCATTGGCGTGAAAGCGCGAAAAGAGAGAGAGTGTGAGGTTTTCTCCCTCATAGCCAATTTCCGCATGTGAGTCGTTCCATTGGCGTTCGGTAAAGAGTTCTCGACGAAAGTCTCGTATCGTCTCCGAATCGTTTTGCCACTCCAGTTGCAGGGCCAGTCGGAAATTTTCATGTACCCTTTGCAGGTGGTTCAGGTCGGCAAATCCGCGACTGGTTTCCACTAAGTCTTCTCGAATATCCACCCCGCGGTTGTCGCCTCCGTCGTTTATGAAACCTCCAAGGAGCCGCCCTTTTGCGTAACCTCCCTCATAATTGTGCAGGTAATTCGCCTCGGGGGAAAACAGAGCCCCCCGTTTGGTGAAACCCGTTACGCTGCCTCCCATTTCCATCGAGGGCGAGATGTTGTACAAGGATCCCACTTCCAGATACCATCCCAGACGGTCTTCTTTCCCAACCGAAAAGCGTAGGTCGAATATGGATTCTCGATCCTTGATCTTGAGCCAAGGCAATTTTCCAATCGTAAAGTCACCCACTCGAAAACTTATCCCTCGGCCAGTGAAAGTGCTTTCGTTCGAATCGATTTCCAGTTCCCTCAATCGTAGGTTCGGTTCCCATGGTCGTTTGTCTCGAACATACAAGTTTACGTCTTTCGACTGGAATATGCCGTCCACTTGCTCTGCTTTTGAACCCTCCGTCACGAACGGATCGATCCCCATGCGGTAATTGACGGCGGTCATGTCACCGGAATCCAAATGCAGGGTTAGGGAGTCGGCCAGGGCTCGAAAGTTCTGCATCGTAAGGATGATGTTTCCTTTGGCCGTGGCTATGCTTGCATTGCGATCCAGTTCAATCCTGTCCGCCAGCAACAGCATGGGGCCGTTTTTCAGGCGTGCATTCCCGGATGCGATAAATTGATTGGTCGCTCCTTCGAAAACGATGGGGTCATCGGCGGTGAGGCTGGCTGTGGTCGCATCTTCTTGAGCACACAGTAAGATGTTAGCAAGGCAAAGGAGGAGAGAAGTGCGAAGGAAAGTTTTGGAAATCACCCCGACACGATGAAACCCTTGGCCAGCAAAACAAGAAAGAAATGTCATTAATATCATTTTGAGCCTGTTTCGAGGTTGCGGGAATGCCTCAACGAATATGGGTTTTAAACATGATAATTTCCGAACGGAAGCTCGATGGGTTTTTCTCAGGTGAGCTAGGCGACCCCCACTCAGCGCTTGGAGCTCACCCTACCGAGCAGGGGGGCGCGGTGGTGGTTCGGGCGTTCCTGCCAAAGGCGGAACGGGTCGAGGTTTTCGACCAACAGTCCGCCCGTACCTTTCCTCTGAAGAAAATCGATGACCGAGGCTTCTTCGAGGGCGCGATCCCCAAAGAGGGAGAGACCTTCAATTATCTCCTTCGAAGCTTTGGGCCTGCCGGCGACCGTGAGTTCCTCGATCCTTATTCTTTTTTGCCCACCACTACCAACGAGGACCTCGCGGGCTTCAACAAAGGGACCGAGTACCAACCCCAGCGAATACTAGGGGCGATTTGCCGTGAGTTTTCAGGTCAGGCCGGCGTCTCCTTCGTGGTCTGGGCACCCTACGCGAAACGTGTTTTTCTGAAAGGTGAATTCAACGATTGGAGCGAAAGCTCTCTTCCCATGAGACCTCTCGGCCCTTCCGGTTGCTGGGAACTGTTTGTTCCTTATGCCTTTGCGGGTCAGCAGTACAAGTTCCATCTCCTCGGAAAAGATGACGTTTGGGTCGAAAAGGCTGATCCTTTCGCTGCTTATGCTGAATCGCCTCCGGGCAATGCCTCCCTCATTTTCGATTCTTCCGTTTTGCCGGCGGTTGACGTTGCTCGTAACGCTTCGCAAGACGTTTACGTACAGCCTCTTTCCGTTTACGAGGTTCATCTCGGGTCATGGAGACATGCCGATAGTGAGGGTCGGCCGATGTCCTACCTCGAATTGAGCGAAACTTTACCCACTTACGTTCGCGATCTCGGTTTCACTCACGTCGAGTTTTTACCACCCGCTCAACATCCCTATGATGGATCTTGGGGCTACCAGGTAACGGGCTTTTACGCTCCTGTTTCTCGGCTAGGCTCACCGGAGGAATTTTCGGGCTTGGTGGCTGCTTGCCATGCGGCGGGCATCGGGGTCATCCTCGATTGGGTGCCGGGTCACTTTCCGACCGATGATTTCGGCCTTGCTCGTTTCGATGGCGTTTGCCTCTTTGAACATCAGGATCCTCGCAAGGGTTTTCATGCCGACTGGGGCACATTGGTCTTCAATTATGGCCGTCCCGAAGTCAGAAGCTTCCTGTTGGGAAGCGCCTTTTCTTGGATTGAGCGATACGGAGTGGACGGGTTTCGCATGGATGCCGTGGCCTCGATGCTCTATTTGGATTATTCCCGCGACAAAGGCGAATGGTTGCCGAACGAGAAAGGTGGTCGTGAAAACTTGGAGGCGATTGATTTCATCCGCCAATTTCACGAGATTCTCCGCAACGAGTATCCCGGAGTTGTCTCCATTGCAGAGGAATCCACAGCATTCCCAAGAATCTCCGAGCCTACTTCGCAAGGTGGTCTGGGTTTTGACTTCAAGTGGAACATGGGATGGATGCACGATGTCCTTGCCTACCTGGGGGCGTCTCAAAAGGAACGCCCTGCGTTTCACGATAAACTCACCTTCGGTTCCACTTACCAGTTTTCCGAAAAATTCGTCCAAGTCTTTTCCCATGACGAGGTCGTCCACGGTAAGGGATCACTCGCAAACAAAATGAAGGCACCCAGCCGGACCGAGCAAATCTCACAGCTTCGGGCTCTCTATACATTCCTCTGGACTTGGCCGGGAAAAAAGACCCTCTTCATGGGAGGCGAGTTCGCCCAATGGAAGGAATGGGACTGTGACGCCGAGCTCGACTGGTCTCTTCGCGACTTTCCTCTGCAAGAGGGCGTTCGCAACTTGGTTCGCGAACTAAACGGCTTGTATCGCGAGCATCCTTCATGGGCTGCCTGCGACCACTTGCGCGACAAGTTTCGCTGGATCTCTTGCGACGATGCCCAAAGTCGCTCCATTTCCTTCCTTCGCTTCGGAGAAATGCCCGCCGACACTCTGCTCGTTGCCTGCAACTTTTCCGATGAGGCAAAAGATCTCCGCACCGGTTGTCCGTCTTCCGGGAACTGGAGAGTAATCCTCAACAGCGCCGACGTCCGTTACGGTGGGGATGAGAATGATGAGGTCGACGATCTCTTCGCTACGGAACCTAAGCGATGCAACGGCTTTTCGCTCTCTCTTCGGCTCAATATCCCCGCTTACTCAGTGCTTGTTTTGACACCCGAGTCAGCTTGAATGCTTCTCTTGGCTATTTCCCTCTAGGGGCTTCGGTTTTCAATCCACCACCGCTTCGCGAGCGGGTCGATCCAGTTCGATCCGAATCTTGTCGAGTATGCCGTTGAGAAATTTGCGGGAGTTTTCGGTGGAAAACGTCTTGGCCAATTCGAGAGCTTCGTTAATCGCCACGACTGGTGGGACGTCGGGTCGATACAGTAGTTCGTAGGCGGCCAATCGAAGCAAGGCCAAGTCGGTCTTGGCAATGCGTTTGAGTTCCCAGTTCTTTGCCAGTGCCCGAATACGCTCGTCCAAGCCCTCCACTTGAGCCACGACTCCATCCACGATTTCAGTGGCGTAGGCAAAAAACTCGGGTGTTTCACCCAAGCGGACATATAGCTCTTCTAGATCGCGGCCGAGGTCTTCCGGTCGATTCAATTCCCACTGGAACAAATACCGAAACGCAGCCGCTCGGTTTTTTCTACGTCGACTCCAGTTTTCTTTTATTTCTAGTTCTTCGTCCATTTTCGCTTCAATTCGGCCATATGAAGGGCTGCTTCTCCAAATTCTAGTCCTCGATCCAAAGATCCCGTAACCCGCGCTTCGGCGTCTTCGATGGAATCCGTTACGATGATTCCGTTGATTATCGGCGTGGAACGTTCCACGGCTAGCTGCTGCATGGCCTGTCCTGCGCTTTCCGCCACCAAGTGGTGGTGCGAAGTGCTTCCCTTGATGACGACTCCCAACCCCACCAAGCAATCGAAACTTTCCGCCCCGAGCATCAGGGACATGGCGACGGGTACCTCGTGAGAACCCGGCACGCGTTCCACAACCAGCCGTTCGGGCTCGCCCGCATCCTTTATGACAGCCGTCACCTTGGCTAGCAAGGCGTCGGTCATCACCTCGTTGTATCGAGCACACACGATCCCCAAATGAAGTCCGTCGGAAGACCATTTGCCTCCTTGCGGGGGATCCAGACTCATCGTATCGTCTCCTTCATCGAAGCAGTATTCTCTCTGCAATTTCCAGACCGTAGCCTTCGAGAGCGATCACCTTGCGGTTGTCGCGAGTGAGCAGTCTTAGCTTGCGCAACCCGAGAGCCACCAGAATTTGGGCGCCTATCCCATAGTCACGGAAATCCATTCCCGAGGAAGAGGAAAGGGGAGAGTCCTTGTCCTTCTTCCCCTTCTTCCTGTCCAGATCCTTGCGGCGAGGTTCCAGATAAAGCAAGGCTCCGCGTCCTTCCTTTGCAATGCGGGTGAGGGACTTCTCGATGCTCTCGGCTCCTTGCGGGCCATCCTTCATGCGAAATACGTCGCTCAAAATATTTGCCGACTGTACTCGAGCCAAAGTCGGACCTCTTGTCAATTTTCCCATGGTCAGGGCATAATGTCTGCGCTCGTCGAGTACACTGCGAAATTCGTGTAGGCGAAAATTTCCGAATTGGCATGGGAAATCCGTTTCGGATACTTTCTCGATCAGTTTTTCGCGCAGGTGCCTATATTCGATTAAGGAGGCGATGGAAATAAGCTTCAGCTTGTGCTTCTTTTTGAACCGAACGAGTTCGGGCAATCGAGCCATGGATCCGTTCTTGTTTAGGATCTCGCAAATGATCCCGCTCGGATGGAGTCCCGCAAGGGAGGCGAGGTCCACTGCGGCCTCGGTATGCCCCGCGCGCTCGAGAACCCCGCCAGGCCTCGCCCGTAAAGGAAAGACGTGACCAGGTTGCACCAGTTCGTCGGCACGGGCGCGAGGGTTGGCCAGAATACTGATGGTGGCGGCTCGGTCATAGGCGCTGATCCCAGTCGTTATACCCTCGGCGGCGTCCACGGAAACGGTAAAGTCTGTCTTCTGGGCTTCTCGGTTGATTGGCACCATGCTGTTGATGCCGAGATGGCTCAACTGGTTGTTTACAAGCGGCACGCAAATGAGACCGCGACCATGAAGCAGCATCTGGTTTACGCTATGGGGAGTCACTTTGGACGCGGCCATCACGAGGTCGCCCTCGTTTTCTCTAGAGGCATCGTCAGTGACCACCACCATTTTGCCCTTCGCTATATCGGCGATGGCTTCCTCGACTGTGTCGAACACGTTCTTGCTGGTTTTACCCATTGTGAAAAATCTTATTCTGGCCTCGTTTGAAAAGGAAACATGTTAATGCAAACGAATTTGTTCTCAACGCTATTCGCGTAATCGTTCAATTAGTCTTCCCTCGTTTCGGAGAGGGGACATCTCGCGTCAGTCCAGACGGAGGGTCACCGGCATGTATTTTTTCCCTTTCGACCCCTGCCATCCTTCTGGATGATATAAAAGCCCTTTCACTTCCTCCAGTTTTTCCGGAGCGTAATCAGCGAGTGGGAGGGTGACGATTAACTCATCGCCCTTGACCTTGAATCGTTGCTTCTTGAGCGTCGTGAAATGGTTCAATTCCGAATAGAAGCAAATTTCCTGATCCTCCTCAACGGGTACGCCGGCAATATTTTGGACAGTCAAGATCACCTTTTCGCCATCCCGCTTGGCGCTCTGCTTCCATCCCTTGATGGGTTTCGGCAGCTTCTTTCTCGCTTTTGCAATGCGAGCTCGCCACTCGTCGTTCCACTTCGGCGTATTGGCGGTCTTTAGTGAAAGAGAGAGATCCTGAAATCCCAAGTTGCAGCATTGCTTGGGTTCGGGACCGCAGGCCATCCAGACGGCTTTAGCCTTCAATACCACGGGTTCCTTCGGCAACTTCTCCGGGGCCTTCACGTCCACCAGAAGCATGGCATCGCTGTTATAGCCGTAGGCATCGTAAATCACCATCTTCACCTTTTCAGGAACTTGCCAACGAATGGGGCTCGCCTCAAAGCCTTCGGGCAGGGTCCATTTGAGGGAGGTGGCCAACCCTACGGTGCCGGGGTTCATCCAATAGGTGTGAAAGCTTTCGTTGTGGTCCAGAAAGAGCGCCACTGTAAAAGTCTGTCCGGGAGCGATTGCCTCGACCTCCGAGAGCAGGGAATGCCTAACCCCGACGGATTTGGGCACCGCGCTAGTCGCGGAGGCAGCCGTCAGAAAAACTAAAACCGAAGGTAAGCAAGACTTCATGAATGAAACGTCAACAATCCGAAAAATGATTAGCAGTGTTCTACTATATTTATACCATAGAAACTAACCGACCTAGATTTCATTCTCAACGCTTTTCGCTTTTGGGAAAAGATAAATGTTCAAGACCTTCGCGTTCTCGAACTGGTTGTCTTTTGCTTCAAGGGCCCTACTTTAGGAGACCCTGACTTTTGGGACGAGGCGAATTTCACCTCTTGGTTTTAGAGACGAACGGAGTCAGTCGGCCAAGAGCTTCTCGACTTTTTCTTCCAGATCGGTCCTTGCTTTCTTGTCCACTAGGTTGCCCTCTTTGTCTACCAACCACATGGCGGGAATGCTTCGTATACCGTGTTTTGTGGATATTTTGTTCTTCCAGCCTTTGCCGTCGAAATACTGGGGCCATGGCATGTCCTTCTTCTTGATGAATTGCGTGAGCTTATCCTCGTTTGAATCGAGCGAGATTCCAATGATTTCGAACCCCTTGGAATGAAGCTTCTCATATGTTTTCTTGACGTTCGGTATCTCCGCCACGCATGGGCCGCACCAAGTGGCCCAAAAATCAATGAGCACCACCTTGCCTTTCATTTTGGCCAAGTCGACTTCGGCGCCGTCGGTCGCCGTGAACTTCATGTCCAGAGCCTTGCCAAGAGCCTTATCTTTCTGAGGTGCCACCTTCTTGCCCGTGATCTCTTCAATTAGTTTTCCGACCAGAGTCAGGCTCTTCCGGCAGCTTGTGTCATCGTTGCGGCATTCGGCAAGAGTCAGGTTGCATCCGCAATCGCACATTTCGGCATTTGCTCGTTTGAGGATAACAGCTTTCTGTTCAGGGGTGAAACCGGACAAGTCGACTTCGGGCATCTTGGTGAAATTCGTCGGCTTTTTTGGGGCGACTGCCTTTTTCGTCTCTTTCTCTTTCTCGGCTTCTTCCTTTTGTTTCTGGCCGTACATTGCCAAAGGCAAAGCAACCATTAAAATTATTGTTAAGGTTTTCATAATGCGGCTTTCCTTTGGATTAGTTATATTGGGTCTGCGTTGGACCTAGCCCTAAGCTAATGGAGAATGTTTATCTGGCTTTATTTCCTGTCTTCCACGGCCCCGTGATGGCCAAGGTGAGACCACGGTGCTGGATGTTTACGAAGAGGGTGGTCCCGTCCAGGGAGAAGGTGGCACCGGCCAGCTCGCTTCCGCCCGATGAATTGCGGGCCAGTTTGTAGAACTTTCCCTTGGGAGTCACGCCGACCAAATATTGCTTGCCGCCTCCGTCCTCGCAGAGGATCACATCGCCCCACGGAGCTACGGTTAGGTTGTCGCAGTTGTCGACAACGTCCTTGTCATTGGGTTCGGCGAAGAGTTCTAGCTCATCGCCCGTCAGTTTCCATACCTGTCCGTATTTCTTTTTTCCGCCGTTTGTGCAAGTGAAGTAGATTCCGTTGTTGCCGTACCACATGCCCTCGCCTCGCGCGAAGCGGGCGGCGCCTGCGGCAAAGCCTCGGAACCTGAGGTCGTCCTTGGGGGACTCGACATCGTCGACATCCATCCATGTGACCGCGATCTTTTCGCCGAGACGAACGGTGGTTTTTTCCCAGTTTCGGGTATCCAGACTCTTTTTTCCCTCTGCCACTAGGGCTTGGAGCTTTCCACCTTGGGCAAGCTTGCCCGCAACCTTGGGAAGGAAACGGTAGATCAACCCGTCGTGCCTATCCTCGGTTTCGTAGACGTAACCGGTTTCGGGATCGACGGCGATGGCCTCGTGGTTGAAGCGCCCCATGCCCTTCAGCGGAATAGGGTCGGCGAGTTTCGGCTGGTCGGTCGCCGGCACTTCGAAGCACCATCCGTGATCCTTGGCGCAAAGTTTCCCCGCCTTTTCCACGGTTTCCTCGCACGTCACCCAACTATCCCAAGGGGTAGGGCCACCAGCACAGTTTCGGAGGGTGCCGGCGAGACTGAGAAATTGCCGGACCACCTTTTGCTTCTTCGTGTCGTAGACTATGGTCGATGTACCGCCGAGGGAAGGTGCTGTCTTGCCGGAGTCGTACATGCTCTTGCGCAATTCGTCGGTCAGGTTTTTGTTGCCGGAGCCGAACGCTCCACTTTTTGCTCCCGAACCGGCATTTATTTCGTGGTTGCGGAGGAGCAAGGTGTGTCCGTTCTGTCCCTGGAAGGTCGCCATTCCGTCGGGAGCGCCCGGCAAGGTAAGTCCATCGTCCATTTTTTCACCGGCTCTTCCGATTATCCGGTAGGAAAAACCCTTCGGAAGATCGATTACGTCCTCGGGGTCGGATTGGAGGTCGCCGTAGCCGGCTATTGCTTGGCTTTCTTTTTTGTCGGCGAATGCGCTGAAGGAGCGTAGACCTGCGAACCCGATTGCCGTGGCCGAAGCGTTGATGAGGAATTGGCGTCTTGCTTTCATGCTATCTTGGTTATTGGAAAGGTGCTGGCGAGTACGACTTGTTCATCAATCTCTATTAGGATTGAATAGTTGCCAGCTACCTCGAATTTGAGGCGTTGGATATCGTTTATGAGGTTAATCCGATGATGGGGCCCGGGCGACTCGAATTCCTTCTCGATGATGGTGCGCGGTTCTTCGTCCGACATGGGAATGCCGATCGTGATCTTGAGGTCGTGTTTGCCTGCGGTGAGGTCCGAGAAGGAGAGAAACCAGATCATGCGCGGGTGTACCACCGGGAATTCTTTGGCTCGCAGGTTGGAGAAAATTCCGAGCAGGGTGTGCTTGCCCGTGGCTGGATCGACATAGACGGAATCGCAGGTGATCCATGCGAGGATTTGTGGTTTCGTTGACATTGGTTTTTAGTTGGCTGACAACCCACTCCTGACGAGCAGGGCATCGGGATCGGGGTCGCGCCCCATAAAGTCGCGGAAGAGCTCGTCGGCCGGTTTCGAGTTTCCCTTGCTAAGGATGCAGTTACGGAAGGATCGACCGGTGTCGCCATTCATTACGCCTTCCTTCTTGAAACGGGTGAAGGCGTCGGCGTCCAGCACCTCTGCCCACTTATACGAATAGTAAGCGCAAGCATAGCCGACGGGACTGCCAAAGAGATGACTGAAACGGCGCACGATGCTGGGTGGTTTCGTTTTACGTTCTGCGACGTATCCTTGGAGTACTTCATCGAGAGAAACATCGAGATTCTCGTAGCCTGCCACGGACAGTTTTCGGTGTAGTTCCAAGTCCATCTTTCCGAGGCATAACTGTCGCATCATTGCATTGGCCGTCATGTAGTTGCGGGCTCGCAACATTTTTTGGAAAAGTTCCTCCGGGATCGTCTCTCCCGTTTCGTGATGGAGGGCGAAGAGATCCAGACTTTCCCGTTCCCAGCACCAGTTCTCCATGATTTGAGAGGGAAGCTCGACAAAATCCCAGGCTACGTTAACGCCACTTAGGCTTTTGTGCTTCACTTCGCTGCACAGATGGTGAAGCAAGTG
>CAWVZQ010000063.1:0-11388 GCA_963934405.1 uncultured Opitutales bacterium
GGCAAAATTTCAGACTGGAAGTCGATCGGTTTGTCTCGCTTGACCTCCTTTACATCCAAACCGGCTCCAAAGACGTTCCCGCAAAGCAAAATGGAAGATGCAACGATAGTGAAAGTTTTCATATTTCAAGAACTACTTAGGCGGAAAATAAATACTTTGAAAGGTCCTATTATTAGCCCGCTTTCTTCTCAGGGACTACCTCCACCTTCAAAACGAAAAGTTCCTTAATGGTAATATTCTGGTTGTTGAACTTCAAGGTTCCTTGGAGCTCGCACTCATACTCACCTGCCGGAGTGGCCGCAGTGCTGGAGAGTTCCAAAGTCGCTCCGTAACCATCCTTGACCACGTTGAATGCCTTCGCGGTAATTCCTTTGACACCCTTTGGAGGAACGACCTTGAAACTCACTTGGTCGGCGAAACCGAAGAGACGTTCGATCCCGACGTCGAGCAACAACTTATCGCCTGCCTTAACGGTCTGAGCACCCAAAGGCTGCACTTCGACAGGCGCCTTACGTACTTTCAAGGTAAATGGGTTTGTGAAAAGGGTTACGGTAAGATCCTTGGGTTTCTTAAAGGCATCGTTTGCCGTCTTGGCCAAAGCATCGACCTTCTTCTTCTTCGCTTCCAACTTAGCCGTCTCGGATGCACTGTCCTTCTGTTTTTTATCAGCCTCCGCCAGAATCTTTTCGGAGGAGGAAATCGACTTAATCAAATCCGCAAGCTTTTGTTCGGCAGGCTTTAGCCGCTCGGCGACAAGCTTGTCCAAGGCAAGTTTCAAGTCATTTGCAGCTTTTCGCTTACCGGATGAATCCTTTTGAGCCGCATCCTTTTCAGGTTGAGGCTTTCCGGCGTCGGCAAGAATACTCTTGGTTTTATCTTCGGCTTGCTTGGCTTGGGTTTCTGCAGAATCATGGGCGACTTTGGCCTTGCCGTGATCGGTCTTCGTGCGAGCCAGTTCGGCTTCCGTCGCCTTTTGGGCGGCTTTGTCTTGGTCCAACTTCTTCTTGGCTTCATCGAATGCCTTCTTGGTTTCCGCTGCCTTTGCTTTGGCCACCTTCAACTGCTCTTCTATTTTCTTCGCGTCTTCCGTCGCCTTTTTGGCTTCTTCCTCCGAAACCATCTTGTATTTCCCCTTCACCTGAGCAGAGCAAAAAAGTGAAAATCTCCCTGCGGGAAGTTTCGCCGTGGCGAGATTTAAGGCGAGAACCCCCTCGTTCTTCTTCTTAGGATCGATGGTGATCTCCTTGACTTTGGAAAATCCGGAATGCCCATAGACCTTGACCTTGGTCGGGGTCTTGAAAGCATCCGTTGAATCCAGTTTCACTGGAATATTGATGATTCCCGATACGGCGGTCTCGAATACTCGCGAATCGGGAGATGGACTATCCTTGAGCTTGTTGGCCGCAACCAGTTCAACTCTTCGGTAGTCAAGCTCGGCCTTACGCCCCCCTTGGGCGGCTTTCGCGGATGCCAAATCGGCTCGGGCCTTGTCGGCTGCAGTTCGTGCGGTAGTTACTTTTTTTTCGACCTGCTTTACCGCAGCCGTCAGGGTAACAATCTCTTGAACGGCTTTCTTGAGTTCGGCTTCCAGTTTAGCCAGTTCCTTGCCGTCGACATCCGCCTTGGCCTTCGAATCCGTCAAAGTCTTGGCAGCGGCAACTACTTTTTGGTTGGCAGGATTGAGCTTGGAATTGACCAATTGTTCATGGGCCGTCTTGGCCGTAGTGACCAAGGCAAGAGTATCGGTCGCCAGCTTGTCGGCCCCCGCGGAGTCCTTTTTTGCCTTGGTGTCGACGGTTACGGCAGTCTTCCTCGAGGTCTCCGTCGCAGCGAAGGCCGTCTCGGCGGTCTTTAGATCAGCCATGGCCTTAGTCACCATTAGATTGACGGCAACAAGACCCTTCTCGGCTGTGGTCTTTTTGGTCGTCGCCGTAGTGAGGACAGCGGCAGCGGCGGTCACCTTTGCCATGGCCGCGGCATTGGCCGTGGTCGCCGTGGCAAGCGCAGTCTTCGCAACGGTGGCAAGCTTACGCTTCGTCAAGGCATCGGCCACAGCCTTGTCCTTTTCGGGTTTCGGCTTGTTGGGATCTGCGGCGAAGGCCTTGGAATTAGCTTCGGCGGTCTTCGCCACCTTGTCGGCAGCCTCAAAATCGGTGGTAGCTTTCGTCAGCTTCGTCTTATCGGTCGCCAGAGTCTTGTCGGCGGTGGTCTTCGCAACGGTGGCTGCCGTCAAGGCAGCGGTCGCTGAGATAACTGCAGCCATAGCCGGCTTTTGTTTCGTTGCAACCAATCCATCCAAAGCCTTCCGGGAAGTCGCAGCAGCGGTCTTCTTAATGGCCATGCCCTTGGTGGCAGTGGCCAAGGCAGCGGCGGCAGTGGTCGCCTTACCCTTCGCGGCGACAGCAGTAACTCCGGCGGTCTTGGCAACCTTCTCCGCAGCATCTGAGGCAGCCTTAGCTTTGGCCACCTCTGCAGTAGCCGCCTTTTGGGCGGCGGTAGTCGTCTTGCTTTCGGTATCAGCCTTGGTGAGGGTCGACTGGGCTTGGGCGAGCTTTTCCTTTGCTGTTTTGATACGATTGTCGGCAATGTCCCCCTTAACCTTTTCCTTGTCTTCCAATTCTTTCTTTTTCGCGGTGAATTCCTGTTCCGCCTTACTCTCGGCATCCACGGGAACCTTTAACTTGGCTTGGGAATCGGTAGCTTTTTTATCTGCTGCTTGGTAAGCTTTCTCCGCATCATCCACGGCTTTCTTGGCAGTCTCGGCTAGCTTGGCGTCGTCAAAGACAACTCTTACGGGCGTGTTCTCTCTGCCCAATACGGCCAAAGGAGCCTTGTCCACGACCTGAATGTGCGACACGGCTAGCTTGGCTTGTGTATCATAAGAACTCCAGCATACGTCCGCAAAGCGACAATCCCGCCGAACCTCTTTACCGTCCACTTTGGATTTACCGGATATCGAGAACAGGCCATCCCAATCGGTCGCCTTGTCAGAGGCTTGAAAAAGAACAGTCACCGAGTCCGCTCCCTCAGGTATTAATTTTGGCGAGTAGGAAATGAAAGCGGGCAATCCCAAGACTTCTAAGTCAATAGCGTCCTTGAAGCCATCTCGCCTTAGAGCCAGAACCTTTACGGGAAAAGCTTCCCCCTTGCGAATCGTAGGCGATTTCACAAAAACAGGGCTAGAATTGGTTACAGGAGGAGGAAGCATACCGTAAGCGGCTAAACGAAAATCAGGTGACTCCTTGCGGATGGAAAGCCGATAGACGTTCAAAGGGTCGGAAGATGAATTGAAGAGATCGTAGATGAGGATACGATAATCTCCATCTGCAGAAGCCTCGAATCGGAGGGAGGGATCACGAGTGGAAACGTCGAAGAATTGACCACCCAGGGTGGAAGCAGTTTCCAAGGATTGACCAATTTCCTTGGCGGTTTCATTGCCATCGGCCTTCTTGGTCAACTGCTCGAGGAGGAGGAAGGCGTGGGAAGGACGCCCTAAACGCTCGGAAAGGATTTCTATGCGATAAATGTCCCCCTTCTTCGCGCTGAATCTAATCCTGTCCTTGTCGGCGGCAGGATAAAATTTACCTACGAACTCACAAGGGACGTTAACCACCTGCGCTTTGCCAGGAAGATCATTATCGGAATCAGTCTCGAAAATCGGATTATCGCTTCCGTAACCGATGAAAGCGGCGGTCGAGGTACCTTGCGGTGACTTGATCCTGTATTCGAGATGATCGAGAGCTGCCCGCCTCGGATCAAGATAGTCCGTCAATTTCAACTTCGTGCGGGAATCACCGGAGGGAAGTTGAACCTGTATTTCCTTTTTTTCGAGAGGTTTTCCTTTTTTTGTCTTCCAGTCGGATGGTTGTCCGCCGGGCAAGTTGCGACCATAGACGTTAAATTTTGCATTCGTTCCCGCCTTGCCCAACGGAGGATAAACCATATCGATGTGCGCTCGGGTAGAAACTGAAAGGCGGTATACGTAGTCATCGCCACCTTTGAACAGAAAATCATTAAGTCGTACGAAGAAGTCGCCATCGGAGGAAGCGGTAAAATCCAACAAACCACCTTGGGGGTCATTATCGAGCTGCAATCCGGAGGCATCGAACAAGGCGGTTGATGGCATAAGCTTGGAGTCTATGTCCTTGGTCGAAATCTCAGCCAATATCCGTTGACCCTTCTTGGCCGCAAACTTGAACCACCCGTATTTGCCGGCAGGAGCCTTTCCAAGAGCAGTTTGCCCAACTTCCATCTCGAAGGGTTTTTCCATCGAGGCGCCTCCGGCACCGGCTTCGATTTCAGGTAAGTCGCCAACGACGAAGGAACGATAGTTCGAGGAACCGAATTTGCCGCCACCGATCCAAGCCTTGTGAATCCCAAGGGGTGCGTCAGGGGCAATTTTCAGGAGGAATACGTTGGGGACAATTTCGCCGTCGTCATTTTTCTTAGGCTCCGCCTTTAGGGCATCATGGGAAAACTTCATCCACTTCAAGCCCTCCAGGTCGACTCCGGTAACCTTCACCTCCAACTCAGTTCCCTTAGTGGCTGAGGGCGGGTAGAGCCGGTCAAATCGAATTGAAGGCAATTGCCCGAAAGCATTCGAGATGAAAATTGGCAAGACGGCGAAACAACAAATTCGAAGCGTTTGATTCATAGATGGCGAAAGTTTCTTGGGCAAGCATGAGCGAGTCAATGGAAACGCCCGAAAATTAAACCTTTTTTTCAAATGAGGGAGCGTCGAAAACTAGGAAAACAGCTCGTCGATCGGTGTCCCGAAAGGCAGAACGGGAACGGGCCGACCCCCATGATCAAGGTACTGCTGGTTGTAATCGATGCCGAGATGGCGATACATCGTAGCCAAAACGTCCTGCGGTTGCACGGGACGTTCCTTTGGTTCCGCTCCCTTGGAATCTGATTCCCCAACGACGCGTCCTCCCCGAATACCTCCACCGGAAATCGATGCGCTGAACACGTTCGGGTAATGATCACGTCCACCCGTCGAGTTCACTTTAGGACTTCGACCGAATTCACCCCAGGCCACGACCATTACATTGTCCGACAAGCCACGATCTTCCAGATCCTGCAACAAGGCCGAGTAGGCTTGATCCCATCTGGGAAGAAATCCGTCGCGCATGGTCTCGTATCCTTTCACGTGGGTATCCCACCAGCGCAAGTCGACAGTCACCAGACGTACGCCAGCCTCCACTAACCTTCGAGCCAGCAGCATACGCTGACTCCATGCGGGAACTCCACAACGATCTGGCGTCGGAGCCTTGTAGGCAGGCATAGACCCGTACCGTTCCCGAAGAGCTCGAGGTTCGGCATCGAGATCAAAGGCATTCCGTGCCTTGGGGCTTGTCAGGATATCAAAGGCTTGTTGGTTAAAACCATCGGCTGCTTCCATCGAACCGGAAACGTCCACCTCCCGGCGAACATCGTCAAAAGACTTCAACAGACCCTTGCGGGAATCAAGTCGGTTAAGAGAAAGAGAATCTCCCAAGGAGAAATTCGGAAGATTGAAGGGACCTTCGACGGCAGGATCGGCCTGTGTCTCGAACGGGGCGTATTTTTTTCCCAGGTAAGCCGGGTCGACACCGGGCAGTCGCTTCGGAATCATGACGTAGGGAGGCAACTCGGGATTCAAATGCCCCTGTTGCTCGGCCACGATCGAGCCACAACTCGGGTAAAAGTTCTCATTCGGGTTCCCCTTGTTTGGCGGATATCCCGTGAACATTATCTGGTCGCCGGCGGAATGCCCTGCATCAGTATGGTAGAGGCTTCGAATGATGGAAAATTTGTCCATCACCTTGGCGCACTTCGGCAAGAGGTCGCAAATTTGTATGCCGGGCACGTTGGTGGACATCGCACCGAAAGCTCCACGGTAATCCTGTGGAGCGTCTGGTTTGGGATCCCATGTCTCGTGCTGACTGGGGCCTCCCCGCTGCCACAGTATGATCACGGACTTCTCGCTAGAAGTCTTTGCCGGGTCAGCAGTGCTTTCGGCCTTTAACACTTGGGGCAAGGAAAGCCCCGCCATGCCCAAGGCGCCTGCCTTGACGAAACCACGCCGGTCAATCGCAAGGTTTCTACGAAACTCTTCGCAACCGAATGCGTTGGCGTTCATCAATTTTTTCTAAAGGTCCTTCCCGTCTCTTAAACTTGCGGTTGGATTTCCTTACAGATTAAATAAGAATTCCTTGGTATTGAAGAGGGCCCAGACGACGTCCTCGTAGGCTTCTTTCTTCGCCACGGGCTTTTTCACACCTTTGACGTCCTCAATTTCTCGATTAACGTAATCCACGGCCATTTTCAATTCCCCTTCTTTGGGTGCCCGGGAAAAGGCTGCATAATAAAGTTCTTCGATTTTTTCCTCGTCAGTCTTGTCCTTGTCATTAGCCAGTTTGGTGGCCCGACTGGATCCGCTGGTAAGCTTACTTTGGATATCCTTCGAATTGATCAAGTGCAGGCTCTGTGCAAGACTGGCGTCACCCGAACGTTCGCACTCGCAGGCGCTGGCGTTGTCAGGACGACCGAAAACAGAGAGGAAATAACTCTTTTGATTGAAGCTGTTGTCAGGGAGCATAGTGGCTCGCGTGCCAGCGGGAAGGCCACTGAAACCAGTGCGCACCTCAGTCAGGTCATCGATTGAATCGAGTAAAACCTCCGCCTGCAGTCGCTGTGGATAGTGCCGAGAGAAGTTGTGCTTGTCCTTGGCGTTGTATCGGTTGGGAATCGAGCTGAACTGGTAGGTCTTCGAACGACAAAGATCACGAATTATACCCTTCATGTCAAAACCGCTTTCAATGAACTTTTCGGCCAAGGCCTGAAGCAACTCGGGATTAACCGCAGGGTTAGTTTCGCGCATATCGTCTTCGGGGTCCACTAAGCCACGACCGAAAAAGTGCTTCCAATAGCGGTTCACGAAGGTGTGCGCGAAGAATGGATTGTCCTTGGCGGACATCCAGTCGACGAGTGCTTGTCGCGGATCATCATCGGAAGCAATCACAGGAGATTCAGCTCCAAGTCCGGCAGGTTGAACAGGAGTGTTGTCCTTTTTGTTGGTGGCCTTGGCCACGCCGCGCTTGTGAAAAATAATATCCTCATCCGGCAAGCGTCCCTTGGCTCGTCCCACTTGAGAAAAGAAGGCGGACAACTTGTAATAGTCCTTCTGGCTCCACTTTTCAAAGGGATGATGATGGCACTGGGCACATTGAATCCTCGTGCCAAGAAAAAGTTGGGCGGTATCTTCGAGCTGGTTTTGTACCGTCTTTACTTCGCGATACCAGCCGACGGCGGGGTTATGAAGCATTTCACCGGAGGCAGCGACCACTTCACGAACGAACTGGTCGTAAGGCTTGTTCTGGTGCAAACTGTCGCGAACCCATCCATGGAAGGCGTAATTCCCTCGCTGGTAGGAAGTCTTGGTGCGCTTGTTTCGAAGGAGGGAAGACCACTTGTTGGCAAAGAAGTTCGCGTAATCAGTGCTGGCCAGTAATCGGTCGATCAGCTTGTCGCGCTTGTTCGCATCCTTTGCGGCAAGAAAGGCCTTGGTCTCTTCGGGAGTGGGTAAGCGACCTCCGATATCGATCGATACCCGGCGAATGAAGGTGGAATCGTCGCAGATTTCAGAGGGAGGCATGCCCACGGCCTTCAGCTTGGCGAAGACAAACTCATCCACGTAATTGCGAGCCGGGGGAAGATTATCCACGGGAGCTCCGAGAGGCACAACGGCCCGAAAAACAGCCACCTTATCTTGGTAGCGAACCATGACGCCTAAGTCTCCGGGCTGCTCGAACACGGCAACGTGAGCGTTTTCATCCACTTCGCCCACCTCCTCGTCGTTTGCCTCATAGACGGAGGAACGAGTGACGTCCTTCATCGTGCCGTCCGAATATTTGGCGGTGACTACAAGCTGTTGCTCCCCTTCCATATCCATAATACGGACCTTTGGAAAAACGGCGATACTCTCGAGAGTGGGATCATCGGGTTTTCCGTAAGGCATTCCTTGGGCGATCCATGAATGGATCAGCCGATAATCAAGCGAACCCTTCTCAATCCTCGCTCCGCCACCATGAGGAGACTCATTGGTGGCTTTCATCATGAGAAGGCTGCGATCGGGTGCGGCGGGAAAGACCCGGCGACCCCGAGCCTCCTTAACGATATATTCGAAATCTTCTTGAGGTTCGAAACCGAGAAGCGACAAACGAAAGCCATTTTGCCCGCCCGACTTCCCGTGACACCCACCGGAATTGCAACCGTACTTGCTGAACAAAGGAGTGATTTCATTGGGAAAGTTGATCCGCTGAATAGTACCCGACTCCTCCACCGTTATCTCTGCCGCAGCGGTGGCGCCGCCCCTGGCCGTAACGGTGATCTTCGTCTTCCCGTCCTTTACCGGACTCACCCAGCCTGTCTCATCAATGGCCACTACGCCGGCGGGAACGGAAGTATATTTCACCTTGCGAGAAAGGTCTCGCTCATCTCCATTCGAGAATAAACCCGTAATGACCAACTGCCGACGAGCGTCTATACCTTTCAAGGAAATAGCGTCTCCTTCGAAAGCGGAAAAACCGAGGGTGATTTTCTCTGCTTCGCCCAATTCGGCGGCATTAGCGAAAGTGGAAGCGATCAGCAAGGAGACCGCTTTGAGAAGTCCAATTCGGGCAAATTTCATGAATGTGTTATTTGGATTGGTTGAAAGGGATGAATAAAGGTTAACCGACAAGCTCGGGAAGGGCCCTCATGTCATTGTCGACAAGGTAGTGCGGCCTTCCGGACAGATCCTTCAATTGTTCCTCGGTTACGTCTATGCCGACGTTGTGATAGAGCGTGGCGAACACTTCGCCCAAGTAGACGGGACGATCGGCGGGTTGGTAACCCTTAGGATCGGTGGCGCCTATGACTTGGCCGTTCTTCATGCCTCCGCCGGCCAAAAGCACGGACATCACCCGATTCCAGTGGTCCCGACCTCCTTTGCTGTTGATCTTCGGGGTCCGTCCGAACTCGCCCCACACGATCACCGTGACGTCGTCCAGCATGGAGCGATCGCGCAGGTCTTGGATCAGATTGGACACGCCCTTGTCGAGATTCGGCAAGTTCTTGTCGCGAAGCTTATTGAAATTATCGTTGTGCGTATCCCATCCGCCAGTGGTCAGTGTAACGAAACGGGCCCCTGCCTCCACCACGCGTCGGGCCAAGAGGAAGTTCTTGCAGTCTTTGCCGTAGCGCTCGATCGTCTTTGCCTCCTCATTCTTAAAGTCGAGAGCCTTTGCCAGTCTCTCGGAAGTAATGATATCGAAAGCCTGCCGATTGAAGGCATCAAACCCGTTCATCATGCCGGAATTGTCGCAATCGCGTCGAAAACTGTCGAAGTTTTGCAACAAACCCTTGCGGGAGGCATAGCGAATTTCCTTCATGCCCGATTGCTTGGCCATGTCGTAACGACCTTTGCCTCCGCTGCTGAAACCGGCGTAAGCCGTACCGAGAAAGCCTCCGCCACTGATCCCACCACCCATATTGACGTAACCGGGCGTGCCCAAGTGATCCCCCTGCACCTTCGAAACCACCGAACCAATGGAAGGCCAACCTCCAACGGGTTGGGGTCCATTCTTCGAGCGACCCGTCATACAATGAAAAGAACTGTGGGAGTTGTGCGTGTCCGCAATCGAACGAATGATCGAACATTGATCCATCTGGGAAGCGATGCCGGGCAAGTACTCGCTAATCCTAATTCCCGAAACCTTGGTCGGAATGGAAGCGAACTCACCGCGAACCTCGGAAGGCGCATCCTCCTTCAGGTCGAAAGTGTCCATATGGGAAGGCCCACCGGCCAGAAAAACCATGATCACCGCCTTCTGCGAGGAACCCGTACCCAATTCGTTTTCCGCCTGCAACAATCCCGGGAGGCTCATGCCGCCCATCCCCAAGGCGCCTACCTTCAAAAAATCTCTTCGCGAAACTCCGTCACAAAAACTAGATCTCTTCCCTTCGGTAAACGTTATCATGATACTTGTCTTTCTTTAAAATTCAGTACGCGCGCGAATCAACTATGTAAAACAGTAGAACACAGTCACGCATTTGGGACAATCTTTTACCACCCGAAGAAACTCCATCAAAAACCTGCGAAGCGCCACACCACGACGCTCGCTTCCTACCCCAACAGTTCGGGCAAGGAATTCCAGCCGTCCACCAAGTAATGAGGCCTTCCCGACAGGTCTTCAACAGTTGTAGATGAGGGGTTTATACCCAAATGCTCGTATAGCGTGGCGTGCACCTCTCCGTAATGAACGGGCCGATCCGTGGGTTCCGAAGCCGAGGCATCGGTAGCCCCGATCATTTGACCGTGGTTCATGCCTCCGCCCGCCACGAAACCGCAACCGACTTGAGGCCAGTGATCGCGACCGCCATTCTTGTTTATCTTGGGTGTACGCCCGAACTCGCCCCATGCCACCACCGCAACGTCGTCCGACAGTCCGCGGTCGTGCAAATCCTCGATCAAGGCGCTCAAACCGCGATCGAATATGGAGGCGTGTCCCTGCACGCCCTTCGTGTTGTCGCTGTGAAAGTCCCAACGACCGAAATTCAGCGTCACCACGCGGGCTCCCGCCTCCACTAGGCGTCTGGCCATCAGAAAATGCTCGTTGTTCCGGGGAGCTCCATCCCCGACGTTCTTGGGATCACCCTTGCCGTAGCGCTCGCGAATCTTGGGGTCTTCCTTGTCCAAGTCCAGCGCCTCGCCCAACCGGGAGGAGGTCAACACCCCGAACGCCTGTTGCGTAAAGGCGTCCATTTGCTCCACGTCGTTCCCGAAATCAAGGTTCCGGCGAAAGTGATCAAAACCCGCAAGCAAGGATTTTCGCCGCCCTATCCGTCCGGCTCCCACAGGTTTCGGGTCCATGTCCGCCCGAGCGGGTCCTGAAGGGCGAAAAGGACCGTGGGCATCTCCAAGAAAACCGCATTCCCCCGGCGAACCGTAAGGTGGATGCCCGGCCTTGGGGGCCAATCCCACGAATGCGGGCATGCCCGGCGTCTGCGAACCCATCAACTTGGAAACGTTGGAACCGATGCTCGGCCAATTCCCGGGAGGCGCCTTGCCCCCCTTATTACCAAAAAAGAACGAACCCGCGCGGCCCGTGTAGCACATGAAGGAATCGTGACTGCCTCCCGGGGCGCCCACCAACGATCGAATCCCCGTCCACTTGTCCATGATCTTGGCCATCATGGGCAAAGACTCGTTTACGTGAATGCCCGTTACGTTGGTAGGAATGGGCCCGAACTCGCTTCGCACCTCCTTGGGGGCGTCCGGCTTCGGGTCTATCAAGTCCTGATGCGGTGGCGCTCCCGCCATGTACACCATGATGATCGCCTTGTTCGAGCTTCCCACCCCTG
>CAWVZQ010000064.1:0-11269 GCA_963934405.1 uncultured Opitutales bacterium
GGTGGGAGTTTGGGCCAAAGGCCTAAACGCATCCCGACGTTCTTGCCGTACCCACCCCGATTGATCATGCGCCGGAGGTAATACGGGGCGGAAATCAGCGCCGCGAGGGGAAACAAAATACGATACAGCCAAATCACTCTTCAGATGTATTATAGGTGAAAAGTCGCTTTACCGTTGCCTTGTTCGCTTTGGCTAGGAAAATTTCCATGTTTTTAAATAATATGGAAAACAGTGATCGTATCGCGAAACTATTCGCACAAAAGAAAAAAGAAGGATTGTCGGTCTTCATTGGCTATGTTTGCGCCTGCGATCCCGATTTTGAGAATTCTTTGAGCATTTGTAAATCTCTTCTCGCAAACGGCGTGGATCTGCTCGAGTTGGGGGTACCCTTCTCCGATCCTTTGGCAGACGGCCAAACCAACCAGCTTGCAGCGCAGCGAGCCTTGGATGCGGGCTGTTTGCAGGAAGACGTTTTGAGACTAGTGAGGGCGATTCGAGAGTTTTCGGAGGCTCCCATCGTGTTTTATACCTATTACAACCTTGTGTTCTCTCAAGGTGTGGAAACTTATGTTCAGAAAAGTATCGAGGCCGGTGTCGATGGTTTGCTGACTCTCGATTTGCCCCCCGAGGAGGCGGATGACCTTGTAGCCGCTTCCCGTGAACGAGGGATGAAAAACATTTTTATCGTCGCTCCCACCACTCCCGAGGAGCGCATTCCACTTATTGCGGCATCCGCTTCCGGTTTCTTATATTACGTATCACGAGAAGGGGTAACGGGAGAACGTGAAGACTTGGCTGGGGATCTTGCCGAGAGGGTGGCTACTATTCGTCGCCATGCCGATTTGCCGGTGGTGGTCGGTTTTGGTATTTCCAATTCCAAGCAGGTTAGGGAAGTCGGTGAGGTAGCGGACGGGGTAGTGGTAGGCAGTGCTTTAGTGAACTGCATTCCCAAAAATATTGAATCTATCGACCGAATTCCCTCCGAGATTGGCGACAAGGCCCGTGAGTTGGCTCAGGGGTTGCAGCCCTTGTCGGCGTAAGATTTCGGTGAACTCATTTCGCCTTAGGCGTTAATCTTATGGAGGAAGCCCCTCGAATTTACTTTGTCGCGGGGGTCACTGCGGTGGGTAAGACGGCTTTCTCTTTAGATTGGGCTGAGCGTGAAGGTGCGGAAGTTTTATCCTGCGACGCTCTTTTGTTCTATCGCGGAATGAATCTAGGGACTGCCAAACCTACGAAATTAGAACGGGATCGAGTGCCGCATCACGGGATCGATTTGTGCGAACCATCCGATTCCTTTGATATTGCTCGCTACGTGGATTATGCCAAATCGAAAGTGAAGGAGATTCACGAACGCGGTCGTCCCGTGCTGGTTGTGGGAGGGAGCGGGTTTTACCTGAAAGGCTTTTTTGAACCGGTGTCGGATGGATTGGTGATTCCGGATGCGATACGCGAAAAGGTCGAACTTTTGGAACGTGAGGAAGGGCTCAATGGGTTGCTTCACCAATTACGAGAACACAGCCCCGGCGATCTAGGTAATCTTGACTTGATGAATCCTCGCCGAGTTGCTCGTGCTCTGGAACGTTGTCTCGCAAGTGGTGAGTCAGTGACAGTGCTTCAAAAACGTTTCCTGGAAGTCCCAAGCCCCTTCGATAGCTATGTAAGGCGTTCTTGTCTTTTGGAGAGGGAATCTTCCGATTTAGAGAAACGGATTCGCCTGCGTGCTGCCGCGATTCTTAACGCGGGATTGGTGGAGGAAACCGAACACTTGCTTGAAAATGGGTTGGAGGAAAACCTGACCGCCTGCAGAGCCGTTGGTTACCGAGAGGTTTTGGCTATGCTGGCCGGCAATTTGCCCAAAGACCAATTATTGGAGACCATAGTTCGTTCTACGTTGCAGCTGGCGGCGAAGCAGCGAAAATGGTTTCGAAACCAGTTTCATCCTGATGTAAGGTTGGTAGCGGGTGCAGGTGAGTCTTTCTCGATAAACGACTTTCCTTTGGCGCCCTAAACTTGACCCCGACCGTTTCACCATCCAAGATTGAACTTCACCTCATTCTTTATCTCTTAACCTTTTCGAGCCGATGGAACCCTTGTCCCGAATAGCTATCGTTACCAACTCCACCAAGGTTGGTGCGGTTGAAGCTGCCTCCGTCTTGGAAGCAATTGCGCAGGCGGAAGGCGTTGAGGTCCGCTCAACTGCGGAATTTCCCCCATCCGAAGGTTTTCTTGAAGGCGTGGATGCCTGTTTCGTGGTGGGCGGGGATGGAACGCTTCTTGGAATGCTCGATGAAGCCGTGCGTTTGAACGTACCCGTTGCCGGAGTAAAGCATGGACAGTTAGGATTTCTCGCCACTTTTTCTCCGGAAGATTTAGGGTATCAGTTACCTCCAATCTTTCGCGGAGCTTATCAAGTTCGTCGTCGATCTCTGCTGAGGTGCAAGTTTGGCTCGGGGGATTCGCGATTGGCCCTGAATGACATTGTCGTGAAAAGTGGTTCCGATTCTCGGCTTGCTCGATTGGCTGTCCGGGTTGAGGACGAGCCCGTGGCCGAGTACGCCTGCGACGGGGTGATCTTTTCCACGCCCACTGGATCGACTGCCTACAATTTGGCTGCTGGCGGCCCCCTCGTTCATCCCGCTGCCCACGTGGTTGTAATGACTCCTATTTCCGCTCATACTTTGACCAGCCGCAGCGTTGTCTTCCCTCGAGAGACTCGGCTTTTTGTGGAATCCATTGGCGAGCAGGATCCGCCGAAAGTGGCTTCCGATGGGCAAGACGCTTATGCCGGAGCCAACCCTTTTCCGCTCGAAGTGGTCGTGGCGGAAGAAACCTTTCCCCTCCTTGAGGAGGAGAACCATTCTCATTTCCGGGTATTACGGAATAAACTGAAGTGGGATTGACCCTCAACGTCGTGAAATAATCTTACGTTTTATGCTCTCCCCCGGCACACGCATCGGACCTGCTCGCATTCTTCGGCATTTGGGCGAGAATTTGTTCGGGGATGCCTATGAGGTTGTTGGGGAAGCTGGGAAAGGGAAGGGGGATAACTTTTTAGTGAAGGTCTTGCCTCGCGAGCTGTTGGAAGATCCCGGGTTTTCGGATCACTTTTTACGCGAATGTCAAGTTGTCGAGCAGCTCGATCAAGATGGAATTTCCGCCCTTGATAGTTATGGTGTCACCAAATGGAAGCACTGGTTGCGTTACGCTTGGGAACCTGGACTCGAACTTGCCGCAGCGACTGAAACTGCGGAGGAAACTGATGGGCCTCCCGAGTTTCGCCGAGCGGCTTCCTTGTCGGAGTACATGGACGCGCGAGCCGAACCTTTGCTGGAGGAGGAAGTTCTAGCCATTTTGACATCCATTCTCCTTGCGCTGAGGAGTGCCCATGCCGTTGGTCTCATGCATGGCAACCTGAAACCGAGCAACGTGTTGCTGGGAATGACGGACGCGGGAAGCATCGATGCCCGGGTGACTGAGTTCAGCCTTTCCCGCTTAACCGGCGAAGAATGGTTTCGTGCTCGATGGAAGGCCGCCGAGGATGCGAATCCATCTGAGGAACTACCCGAGACCATGATTGCGTCTCGGGCAACTTTTCTTCATCGATCGCCCGAGGAACTTGCTGGTGGAGTGGGGGAAGAGCAGGGCGACCTTTTCTCCACTGGTCTCATGGCTCGACGAATGTTGACTGGATGTTCGCCCGAAGAGATCCGTTCCCCGGAATCGGATGAAAACCTACCTCTTGCGTGGGCCGAATGGATGGCAAAAGCCACTGCGAAGAAACCGGAGGATCGTTTTCCAGATGCCGGTCGAGCGATTGTGGCCCTGCCTGGAATCGGGGACGTCACTCGGTTTGGTTTGAGCTCGGATGAAGAACCGGACGAGCAAAGCCTTATCGATGCCGAGAAACTCCGTCTGCAACGAGAGCTCGAGTGGGAAGCGGTCGAGAAAGCTCGAAGCCTCAAAGCCAAACGAGGTATCACCGGTCTTTTGGCGGGAATCTTCCTTGTCTGTTATCTTGTTTCTAGCATTTACGCTTTGCTCTATCCAAAGCTATGGGTGGAGTACAAGCACGCTTCGCATCCAACGCCTCTAGATAGCTTTCAACTGGGAGTAGGCTTGTGGAGTGGGAAAGCATGGGGAGTGACGCCCAAAATTTACGATCCCTTCAAGAAAGGTGGCCAAGATGTTCCCGGTGAATGGACCTTGAAAGACGGACATTTTCAGCTGCGTTTTCGAAAATTCAAATTGGTAGGTCCAAACGATAACGGAAAAAAACGTTGGCAGAGCATGGGCACGGATTCGACCAGTGCTGAGGATTACTTCGTTTGGACGGATTTTCTTAGTTACGATCGAGACTCGGATGCACTGATGTTTGTTAAACGAATAGGTAATAAGGGTGAAACTTACATCCCTGTCGCCGACAAGAATGGGGACATCCGCTTTGTGCTTGAGAGTCGGCTGGGAAATCCTGCCAACGGTTTCCAAAAAGCTGAATTGCGTTTCGATCCGGAGAAAAGCGGGGAATCGCACTGGACCTTGTTTTTCGGGCTTGGCTTTCTTGCGGCCAGTTTGCTTTACCGTTTTGAGCGAATACCTCTTTTGGGTAGGTCTAAGAAATCTGATTCGACACAAGCATAAGCCTAGGCCAGTGTTGGTGAGGAATGACTTTTTTTTATGATAGCGGTCGCAGAGGAATTGCTATTTTTCTTTGCGTTCTGATTCCATTGGTTTTCGCTTCCTGCGGAAAGGAACCCGATGGAAAGTACGTGGGAGAAATTTCCGACTGGCAAAGCGAAGTTTTTCAAGCCCGGTCCCTTCGTATCGAGGGACAAGATTACTTTTTGCAACTCATTTTGAGGCAAGTGGGCAGGGACATGCCCGCCGAGTTGCTGTTCAGGCATCAAGAAACCAACAAAGAAAAACTTCGGACAGGTACTTGGAGCATGGGAGACGGGAAACGGGTAATTGCTTTTCCCGACGGCAAAGAAGTCCAAGAGTATTACCTCTATAAAAAAGGATCTCGTTTTGTGCTGGAGGATAGATGGGGCTTGGTTGACGACAATGGCTCGATGTTCGTTCTTATCCGTAACAAAGGGAAATCACGAAAACGGTCTTTCCCGATCGCTTTCACTTTCGAATCCGACGGCAAAGCCCGTTTCACCAGTCAGGCTATGCCGAAAGGTGTCTCTGGTGAGTGGCAGCTGATAGACAAACGTGTTGCCGCCAGCTTTTTACATGAAAGTACGGGTGAACGCCAAAAATATTTTCTTTTTTGGAAGGGAGACAACTTGGCGATTGAGAAGCTCACTATGTATTTGCCGTTTTTCCAGAAGTATTACGTTCGATTACCGGATGAAGCCAAGCCTTCCGGGCCTTTTTCCGCCAAGGAACTGAGAGAGGGCTTCGACGGTGGCCGATTCGACGAACGGCATGAAGCCTCGCACGACAACCAAAATTGGATTCCCATTAATAAGGTGAAGGGGTTTGAACCGGGCACTCGACAACTCAAAAGAAAAAACTGGATGTACCATACCGTTTTCGACGATCCGCCGGTTCTCAAGCCTCGTTGAGATAGGTCGATCGTAGATGCGTATGTAATGTTAGCCGTGGTTGACTTGCGTCCCGCTTTAGGCATGATGAAGCCCTTTTTTTCCTCATCTCCGATATGATTACCGCTTTGCAAAACCTGATTAGTGGGAAGTTGGGCAAGGTCTTGTTCTCCTTGCTGCTTCTCATCATCGTCGTTTCTTTCGTGCTGTACCTTTCTCAAGGCTCTTCGATCTTTGATCTTTTGCCCGACGAGTCTCGGAATCGTCAAGTCTACTACGATCGTGACTTGAACGACCCCGATGTTTACGGCACGTTGGAGGTATCCCATCGAGTCGCGGCCGACTTTGGAGCGATTATCGTTCCTTCATCCAAGGTCATGGATGAGGCGGAAAACCGGTTTTATCCGGATATCCCGCAACAAAATCAACGTGCGCTCATGAGCAGGTACATGGAAATGCAGAACCGTCTCGGCGAACTCCCCGAGGAATTTCGCCAACAGCTTCAGCAGTCTCTATCCTCGGAGTTTCAGCGCATAAACTACGTTATGAACAATTGGGCGTATTTGCCACGAGCCCAGAAAGCTCGTCTGATCGCGGAACAAAACGCAGCCGACCGTGATTTCTCCGAAGGTTCCTTCAAGGCGAAGGTGGCCCTCGACCATTTGGCCGATCAATGGGGGCTGCTCCCTCCCGAGGCCCAAGGCTCCGATGTGAACAATGCCTATTTCCGTTTTTTGGCCAAGATCGACCCCCGTCTTGTAGACGATGCCAATCGTTCCCGCGCATTCGAAGTCGTCAGTCGCAATCGCGGAGTCAGAAAAAGCGCTGTAGAAGGCATACTCTATTCCTATTTTCGGGCGACCAAGGCGGAGGAGACCCTTTCCGCCGCAGGCTTTGCTCTTCGTGATGAAGCCCGCTGGGATCTGTTTGGCGAAGAACTGTCTTGGGACATCGACGGGCTCACCCTTTCTTCCGAGGATCTGGATCAGCCCGTTCCGCCCTTTGCTACCCTTAATCTTAAAGAGCAGCCCAAGCCCAAGGATCGCTTGACCCTCCGTTCGGGCGGCAAGGTTCTCGATGTGGAGTTTCGCGAAAAGCACGTCGATTCGAATTCGACTTTGACTGAAGTTCTTCTCGGCGCTGCAGGCAACCTCACCGCCACTCGAGACAACCTCTTGGCAGCCATCAAAAAGGCGGAGCTAGGCTTTGCATCCGAAGCTGATGGCAATGCCAGCTTGGCCTTCACTTTAGACGAAGATCAACTGCCCTCCGCCATCCCGAGCATCACGACTCCCTCCTCCGCCCTTGTCGTTTCGGGTGATTTGTCCCTTCGCCTACAGGCTTTTCATGAGGAACGCAAAGATGACCCCATGTTTCAGGAACCTGTGCGCACCATCGCCACTGCCGTCACATTCGCAATGAACGATTATCTGCCACCCACTTCAGAACCCACCGAGGATAGGCTTCGGCGCTACTTCGAGTCCAATAAGGCGGAATTTCAACCACCACCTCCTCCGCCGCCTGCCCCTGTCTTACAAGAAGGCAACGCTACCAAAGGACAGCCCGGTCCCGATGGCAAGGCGGGTCCGAAGGGTGAAGCCAACGCCACTGCGGAATCAAACGCTTCCGTCGTCGCCGATGCCAGCTTGAACAGCATCACTGCCGACACCAACGCCACGGTTAACGCGTCCGTGGAGAGCAACGCTTCTCTCGCACTGCTCGATGCCAATGCCACCTTTTTAGCTCCCGAGGTTACCTTCGAGGAAGTTCGCGCGGAGATTCTAGAACGGGTCAAGGAGGAGAATCGCTTGGACGCCGAACGCGAGGCCATGGAAATTGCGCGTGAAAACGCAATCGAGTTTCTCGACGAATTGAATCAAAAAGGAAACCTTCTCAAAAGTAAATACAAGCCGTATCCTCAGTTTCGCCAATCACCCGAGATTACTCAGCTTATCAAGGAAAAAGGCAGTTCCTCCCGGTCGATTTCCTTTACCGAAAAAGAAATGGCTCTCCAATCCCATGTCCTCGGGCTGGAGAAGAGACCATCCGAGAATCGTT
This sequence comes from uncultured Opitutales bacterium, assembly GCA_963934405.1. Taxonomy (GTDB): domain Bacteria; phylum Verrucomicrobiota; class Verrucomicrobiia; order Opitutales; family Seribacteraceae. Next base: position 7,611 of record CAWVZQ010000064.1, read on the forward strand.
CCGGCAAACAACCTCTCGAGGAGGTTGCCGCCCTCAATGAACGTCGTTTCTTTACCCCGTCCGTTCGCAAGGCTCGAGACGGTTACGTCGTCTTCATTCTCGATGGTCATTCCCCAGCTGGTCCAGGCAAGTATGAGAATGCTTCCTTTAGTATCCTTTATCGTGAGTTCCGTAAGGATGCCCGAGCAAAAGCTTTTTCCGAAGCTACCGAAAAATTGACGACCGCTCTGGAAGCAGACGACGCCTCGGTTGCCGCCGCCTTGTCGAAAAAAGCTAGAATCGTTTCCCTCAAGGCCAAGAACTCACAAAGCGTTAGCGCTTCCTACGATGGTCGTTCACGCAGGTCGGACGCCAAGCAACGCAAGCTGGAAGGCGAGCGAGAAGACATTGTGAAGAAGGAGACGGGGGATGAAAATGCAACCACCGTAGACACGGCTCGCAAAAAGGAAATCGATCTCCTATTGGAAAATCTTAGGGAAGAGCGGGGCGAGCTTAATGCCGAGCGAAGTTTGGCTCAACAAGTCGTAGATAAGGCTTTAGACCTCGAAATAGGTGCAGGTTGGAAGGAACTCGAAAGAACCGAAAACCTCGTCACCTTCGCTCGCCTTAAGCGAGCTTACGTAAAGAAGCTGGAGCATTCCGACGCATCCGTCGACGACCGTCTCGAAGACCTGCAGTCCGCAAGAGCCGAAGAAGCTCGCGACCGCATTATCGGCGACCTTATTGCTAAAGGCTCGGAAGAGTAATCAGAAAACGGGTAGTTGCCGGATGGCTATCACTTCCGGTTATTCTCCCAGCCCAAGAAGTATTCGACATTGCCTTCCGCTCCTCTGAGAGGGGATTCGGTTTCGGCGAAAAGTTGGGCGTCGGGAAGGTTTTTCGCAACGAAGGTTTTTACTTCTTCTAAAGTACGCGCGCGAACTTCCTCGTCTCGTATGACTCCTTTTCCTCGGTCTGCCTCCTCCTTGGTTGCTTCGAACTGCGGCTTGGCGAGGGCGATGAGGTGTCCACCTTCGCTGAGAAAGGCCCATGCGGCGACGATGACTTTGCGAAGGGAGATGAAGGATAGGTCCATTACGATGATAGGGTATTGGTCCATAGGGAGATCGCCAGGTTGTATGTTACGCAAATTCGTGCGCTCTATGTTGGTCACACGTTTGTCTTGACGAAGCTTGTAATGGAGCTGTCCGTGTCCTACGTCGAGGCAGGTCGCCGATTTTGCCCCCGCCTGCAGTAGGCAATCGGTGAAACCTCCCGTAGATGCCCCAAGGTCCAGAACGTCGACTCCCTTGATGGTTAGAGGAAACTCGTCGAGGAACCCCCGTAGCTTTTCTCCACCTCGTCCCACATAGGGAGGAGGCGTTTCGACTCTCACTTCGGCGTCTTCGGGGAGAAGGCGTCCGGGTTTGTCCACCCGTTCGGTCCCGATCCAGACCTTCCCTCCTAGTATCAGGGCTTTGGCTTGGGTGCGGCTTTCGCATAGGCCGAGGTCAAGGATAAGCTCGTCGGCTCTTGTTCTTTTGATTTTCACTTTTCCTTGATTGTTCTGATTTTGCTCCCGTTTACAAGTCGGAGATGACTTTCGTCACAGTTCCTCAATGAAAGAGCAAATGGTGCCGTTTGAGCAGTTCTCTGCAGTGAAGTGGGGAACACGGCTGAAATTATAACATCGGTTTTAAATTTTTTATTCCTACTTAGTATCCACCTAAGTAATTGTAGTAAAGTGTTTAATGAAAATACTGGAAGGATTAAAATGCAATTGTTTTGCAAAATCGCTTGACGGTAGTGGGAGAAATTGTCAAGAAATGGGGTGAAATGGAACACAGTGGATAGAAAGTGAGATCTCTTGGACAATTCAGGCGTCAGTTTTTTCGTTGGGGAATTCGTTCATTCGGTGGACGACAAAGGTCGTATCACCATTCCTTCGAAATGGCGTATCGAGGGCGGGGAAAACACTTATCTAGCACTCCCGAATCCGGGGGGGTACGTGACCGTTTATCCGCCAAAGATGGTGGCTCGATTGGAGGAGAAGGTGGCGGAGGCCAGCATGAGCGATGCGAGAGCCCAAGCTCTCTTGATGGAACTTTTTTCAAAGGCGCATTCATTTGGTTGCGACAAACAGGGGCGAATCAACTTGAACGACAAGTTGCTGGGTCATGCGGACATTCGCAAAAAAGCCGTGTTGGTCGGCAACTTTTCAGCCTTTGCCGTTTGGGGGGAGGGCCGTTACTCGGCTCGCGATCAAGCTTCCGAACGAACGTTTTTCGATGCGATGAGGGACCTGGGATTATGAGATCCGCACTTTTTCATACACGACGGTTTTGGGGATTTCCGTCTTTGGAAGGGGAGTTTGGTGCGTTTCTTTCTCAGGTTCCTCGCGTCATCGATTCATTTTTGCATTGCCTTCTTTTGCCCCGTGCATGCTCCGCCCCACTTTTTACCCCCCAATTGGCGCCTGGAGGGCGCAAACTGTAAGCATTCGGAACCTAATCACGGATATTAAATGTTTTGCGGCACGGCTGAGTTCGTCTGCGCTCCTTCAAAGGTGAGGCATATACCAGTACTTCTAGACGAGGCACTGGAGGCTCTTGCCCCCGGTCCTTCAAAACGCTATTTGGATTGTACGTTCGGCGGCGGAGGCCACACGCGGGGGCTGCTCGACTCTTCCGAGGATGCTGAAGTAGTCTCTCTCGATTGTGACCCCGACGCAGGCACAAGAGCCGAACCACTTGCGGAAGAATACGGTGAGCGTTTTCGGTTTTGCGATTTGAGCTTTCAGCGTTTGGACGAGGCAAGTTCGGAAGGCGAGTTTGACGGAGTTCTCTTCGATTTGGGTATCTCGTCCTTCCAGTTGGCGGAAGCGGAGAAAGGTTTTTCATTCAGGCTCGATGCGCCTCTTGATATGCGTTTGAATCCGCGTGAAGGGCAGAGCGCTGCTGATTTTCTGGAAACAGCGACTCGGGAAAGTCTTGTTCGAGCGGTTCGCGAATATGGGGAAGAGCGTCGCTGGAATCGCGTGGTGAATGCAATTTTAGATGCCCGCGGTACGGGCAAACTACAACGAACGGTAAGTGCAGCGGAAGTGGTGTCTCGAGCCATTGGCCACACGGGTCGAAAGCCTCGCATGCATCCTGCTACAAAAACTTTTCAAGGTATTCGAATTGCTATCAATGGCGAACTGGAAGCCATCGCCGTGGCATTGCCAAAGGCGTTTCGAGCATTGAAGTCGGGTGGATTTCTAGTGGTGATCGCTTTTCACTCTCTTGAGGACCGTATCGTCAAGCGCTTCATGCGGCGAATGGCGGGTAGGCCCGAGCATCGTCGTGATTCTCGTTCAATTCACGAGCGGGTTGCCTACGCGAAGCTCACTTCAACCAAGGCCGTGAAACCGACCGCTGAGGAGGTCGAGCGGAATACGAGAAGTCGGTCTGCTCGTATGCGAGTGCTCCAAAAGGTTGCACAACCTGAGCTATGATGGCGAAGGCGAAGGATAAGCGTTTTACTCGTTTTGGTGCGGTGGTAAGCCTGTTTTCGCTTGCAATATTTGGCTTTTGTTCACTGGGCATCGTTTGGCTGAGGATGGAAATATCCGAAAATGCTTCAACTTGCGGTCTATTGGAGGACGAACGTGAAAAAGTTAACCGCAGATTAAGAGCACT
>CAWVZQ010000065.1:0-11208 GCA_963934405.1 uncultured Opitutales bacterium
ATAGTCGGTGACTTCCCAATCTCCCAGTGTTTTGCCGTCGAAGACCGATTTCCATACTTTTCCCGACGAACCCTTCTCCTCTGCTGAATTGGTGGAGTTTGAATCGCCGTCGCCGGACTGATAGTCGCCGTCACCGGATTGGTAATCGCCGTCACCGGACTGATAGTCGCCGTCACCGGATTGGTAATCGCCGTCGTCGGTTTGATGGTCCCCGTCGTCGGACTGGTTAACGCATCCGGAAGAGAGACCGAAGATAAATAAAAAACCAGCTATGATGGTACCGCTAATGAGAGTAGTTTTCATGTGATGCATGGAGGCTTATCTTGGTGAGGCAGGTAGGTATGGCTTTAAACCGTGGATGCAGGAATTCACGACATTTTCAACAGTATCAGAAATTTCGATGATAACGGCAAGCTCATCATCTGAAGGAGGTTCAAGTGTTTCAATTTGGCTATCAAGCAATTTTGAGTCGAAGAAGTGTCCGGATCTGCTCTCAATCCGTTCCTCCAGCAATGAGCGATTTCCGATAAGATGGAGATATAAGACTGGTCGGTTTAATTCCGAAATAAAATTTCGGTACTTTTGCTTGAGGGCAGAACATGAAACTACTACGAGGTTGGACTTCTTCGCCAAGGCGTTTCTAATAGCCGTGAACCACCCCTGTCTATCATTATCATTGAGGGCGATGCCATCGCCCATTTTGACTTTGTTCTCTCGGGGGTGAAAATCATCGCCTTCAAGAAACGGACACCTGAGGCGTTCGGCGAGAGCGGAACCGATTGTGCTTTTTCCGCATCCGGAAACACCCATGACAACTATTACAGGGGTAGTTGAAACCATTGAGACATAGACGGACTGAAGGTGTCCTAAACCTTATGAGTTTAGTGCTTTGATTGAGAGGTTAGATCTCCCGCGGTCGCTGAATGACTTCTATCTCGTAACCTTCCGGAGCATCTACAAAAGCGAAAATCGAACCTGTGGAACTTTGTGTGGGGCCATCACTGAATTCGACTCCCAACGATTGAATGTGCTCCCCAAACGAGTCCATGCTCTCGACCTCAAACGCTAAGTGCATAAGGTCTTCCTGCACTTCCACCGATCCTGAATCAGGATAATAGGTGATTTCGATTTCCTCATCACTATTCGGTACCGCGAGAAAAACGAGTTTTGAACCGCGCGGGGACTCGTGTCGCTTGGTCACCTGCAACCCGAAAACCTTTTGGTAAAAGGCAACTGTTTGTTCAAGATCGTTAACGCGCATCCGCGTGTGCAGGAATTTCTTTACAATCGACATAAAAAAAAAGGGGGAGGAGGTATGTTACCAAAGAACGAATAATGGGATATTCTTCGTAACGACGGAACGATAAAGCACTAGTCGAAAGCAAAGGTGATCTTTTCGATACCTGCCGTGGAACAAGCATTAAGCACGCTGATCGATGACTGATGTTCGGCAATGCCGGAAGATTCTATCTGAACTTTTAATTCGGCTTCCTCCTTCGTTCTGGCCCCACTTGCAATGAGTTGATCCCGCATACTCTTTTGTTGCTTCAAATTGGCGACCAAATCCAACATTTCGTAATTTGGAGCTCCCGTTGAAGTTTCTGCTTGCTCGATTTCTGATCCATTTAGGATAACTTGACCATAATCGCCTATTTCGACGCTAAGCAGGGGCATCGGCTTAAGATCGCTATTCGCAGGCTTGCCAGGGAGTTGAATGGAGAGTTCCGCTTCAGGTTGTTTCAACATGGTGGTCACCATGAAATAGATCAATAGTAAGAACGTTACGTCGATCATTGGAGTAAGATCGACAGTATCCTCTTCCTTTAAGAGCTTCTTGAAGAATTCCATATCGTTACTCTCCTCCTCCGTTTGCGACCTGCCATGTGCCAAAGATGATATCGGCTTGGCCAGCGTTACCTATTTCCTTCAAGACGTCTTGAACCAAGGAGTGGGTGATTTTGGGATGAACCCTTAAAAAAACTTTCCACTCGGGATGTTTGCTGACGTAAAAGCCAACTTGGTTGAGGTCGATTTCCGATTCTCCCCAGTAAAACTTTTGTCCATCGGGCGTGTCGTCTATCGTAATTATGGTGCGCGGTGGAGGTGACTCCTTCACCGCAGATCGGCTAGCCACTGCCATCTGTTCCAGTTCTACGTATTGCTCAGACATTTGCTGGGCAACGACCATGAAGAATACGATCAGCAAGAAGACGACGTCGATCATCGGCGTCAAATCCGGAGCATCGTTGCTTTCTTCAGCTTGAAACCCTTTCATAAAGGAGTCTGATTTACTTTAGAAATTAGTATTTAGCGACAGTTTGTAATTCTCAAGCTGGCGGCGGGGAAGGAATACCGGGGGGAGGAGGAGTCATAGTGTTTTCCTCCTCTTCATAATAATCTTCACCTTCCCCTCCTTCTTCATCGAATCCTCCACGAGCTGCACGAACTAATGTAAATACCATGTTGCCGGCTACACGATTTACTTCAGCGGCAATAGTACCGAATTTTGTTTTGTATACGAAATAGGCGACAAGGGTGGGTATGGCGACAATCAAACCGGAAGCAGTAGTCCATAAGGCACTACCGATATTTCCTGCCATTTTCTGACTGGATTCTCCTCCCATACCGGATTCAGTAAGTACGTTGAAGGCTCCAATCATACCAGTCACAGTTCCGAGCAACCCAACCATAGGAGCAATAGAACCAATGGTATTCAACATGTTGATCCAAGTATATGGTTTTGCCAATTCAATCGCCGAAGCTTCCTCCAGTCCTTTTTCTATAGAATCGGTATCTAGTTCGTCGTCTTGAATCCTATCAAGGCCTGCCTTCAGTACCGCAGTTACGGGAAGCTTGTACTGCTCACAAAGTGCTCGCGCCCCATCGATGTTAAGTCTGCTCACTTCTTGAAGAATGGGCTCTACGACCTCTTCCTTCACGAAAGCCTTTTTTCTGATGGCTATGCCGTTGTAGATGATAAGTGTGATACCTCCGACAATCATGAGGAGAAAAGGGATGAGGAACGTCCAGCCCAGCGACTCCATCAGTTGCTGGCCGAAGGACTTCGTTTGGGCGTGAGCCGTTGTTGCCAGCATGCCCGGGCACAGAACCGCGAACGCGACAAGCGTTGATAGTAAATTTCGTAAACTTCCTATTTTCATAATTTTAATGTTAATACCTGATGTCATAGGTGGGCCGTTATCGTCAAATACGTAAAAGATTTCAAGACGGTGGCAAGGCAGCTATGCGTTTCTTGCTTTCGGCCGCCCAGTTTGAATCTTTATAGAAAATTTCTACCTGTCGGTATACATTGCGGGCTGCATCGTTAAGATTCAGTTTTTCATAGGCGCCTCCGGCCATGAGCAAAGATTCGGGCAACCAATCCAAGCCGACGCGCGCCATAACTATGCCTTCGGTGATTTCAAGCACTGATTGCCTGTAGTATTCCGCAGCTTGCTCCTTGCTCCCTTGAGCTTCATAACGTTTTGCATACTGTATTCGCAGCAAAGCCCGCAACAACTTATAGAGAGAGTATTCATTAGTTTGACGTTTGGGAGGATTCTCCTCGAGCTTCTTTAATCCTTGGGCGGCGGTGTTGAACGATTGACTGGCAGCTTTCGCGTATTGAGGATTCGAGGCGGCGTGGGGCGCATATGCCTCGTACAATTTCAGGTGACAATAGATTGGCCAAATAGCGACAATACCCTTGAGCGGACTATTTGAAGCGTTTTGAAGATTTGCTCCCAAGCGGACATAGGCTTCGATTGCATTGGGAAACAGTTTGTTTCTGCGAAGGGAGTTGCAAAGATGGAGGTAGGCTTCGTGATCGGCCCCATTATTTCGAATATTTATTTTGGTTAAAAGAGTCCTGACATGATTGGCTGACTTTGGATTAGCCGCGATCATCTTTCCTGCCAATTCCAGAGCCGAATCGGAGAATTCCCGATATTCGAAATCATCCAGTCTTTTAAGGTTTAGTTTATAAAGTAGAGTGAACGCTTCATTGAACTGCTCCATGCTAATGAGAGCTCTAACATATATTAGGCAATTGTCGTGAATGGACAGGAACTCCGGATTGATTTCGTGGAAAGGAAATATTTGGTATATGACGGGCCTAATTGCATCCAGAAGGCGAGGGTCGTACTGCTCGTCCGAGAGAAACTTTAACTGTTGTAGAGTCTGGGGGGGGAAGGTGTATACAAAACGATCGATGTTATTCCGTGTTTTCAACTCCCTCAAGCTATACTCCGATTGGGTTGTTTTAAGTATGCCCTTGGTATCGTCTACACTTAGCAACCGAGTTTCCATCGGTTTCGGGTTGTTCACATAGTAAACCTTAACTGGTAACCCTTGCTTTGGGGCATATTGTTTGAAGTAGTCTTGCCCGGATAAGCCATTCGTTCCTAATGCTATAACAACTAGTGAAGCCCGAAGAATGTTAATGGAAAAGCTCATTTATATTTACCTGACCAAGAATTATACTGCTTTTCGACTTTGTTGACTTCGTCTCCCTTTCCCGCTTGCTCGAAGCATCGAATAGCTTGCAAAAACGATTTTTCTGCCCAAGTTATGCTTGCCGGGAAGTTCAATGCCGTATCCATATAGTAGTAAGCCGCACCCCCTGAATCTCGTTGAGCAAATAGACATTCACCCATCATAAAAGAGGACTCGGCGCGGAGTTCTAGAGCCATATCAGTGTCATTACGAACTTGTTCAAATGCGGAAGCCGCGCGTTCGAAAGAATTTTTGTCTCTATCCGTTTTTCCAACCTCGAAATAAGCTCTTCCCATGCGGATTCTGGCTGAACCAGCGTTCTCATGCCAAGAAGAGTTGGTCAAGGCTTGGTCGAAGTGGTTGGCGGCGGCCTTGTGGTCGCGTTCTCGCTCGCTGGCTTCCCCTAGTACGTAGTGAGCATCGAAAAGAAATTCACCACCTGTTTCCCCATACATATTAACCAAGCGCTCCATCGCTGCAATAGCATCCTCGGTTTGGTTCTGGGCAAGAAGCTTTTTGCCCATCCACACAAGTACGCCGGGACTTGCGTTTGGGAAATCGCCCCGGTTAGGGACATAGGTGCCGGAGACGGGGGCGCCCACCTTTTCCAGCATGGCTCTCATCCGTAGGGACAAGGCTGTTTGACCTGCCGACTCTGCTTCGTCGAAGAGAGCCTTGAATGTTTGGGCCGGGGAAAGTTCGTTTGGAAAATTAGCCACTAATTTTTCATATTTCTTTCGCAAACCATCAAATTCCTTTTTGGTATTTTCGTTAGAATAAACGGCCGTACGGGCACGCACCATTTTGTCGTAAACTTCTTGCTCCATGCCCTTGAATTCAGACCCTAACCAAGGCAACAACTTGCGTCGGTCCTTGAGGATTTCTTCCACCGTTCCAGAAATCGTGGATTCGCTCCCTTTGCGATCCTTGTAGGCAAAATCTACGGCTTGGCCAGGATTTCTGATTATGGTCAAGAGTTTGTAAGTGTTGCCGAATAATTTGTCGTAGTGGTCGTACTTTTCGGAATAGATTTTTAGGATTTCATCAACGCCGATGCTCCCGGGGTCATTCCCGAATTTCTTAATGTCGGCGTGGTACAACTTTAGCATTTCCGCTGGGCGCCCCTGTTTCTCGCAAGCCATCCCAATCTTTTTGGTGGCTTGTGAGGCTCCTGCTGCCTCTTGATCCCCTAATTTCTCAAGGAATTCTCGAAAAAGGGTTTCTAGCGAAGCATAAAGAGAAATAGTGGTGACTTCGTACAGCTCTTCCCAATCTACGACTTTATCGCCGTTTATATTGGCCTCGGAGAAGGGGTACTTGTCGGCTAATCCCGTGGCTGCGTATTCTGTGCTTTCAAGCTCTTCGTTCTTATTCGTATCGAAGGTTAAGTATTGATTAACATGACCTTCTGGATCTGCCGCGACATTTTCTATTAGCTGACCTTCGTTGAAGTACGAATCACGAATGAGGTTTACCTTTTGGGTGAGTTCCCGGACTTTCCCATAATGCATCCGAGAATTTGAAATTTGTTCATAACTAGGTTTTTCGTCCCCCTTGAGACCGCTGACCGAGAGATCTCCGAGGCTAAGATGCGCATCAGCAACCAACTCGTCGTTTGGGAATTTTTTTACGAATTGGTTAAACAGGCGGATGGCGTTGACGTGATCTTCGCTTCCTTGAAACGCGACGGCCAATCTAAAAGTCGCGTCTTTTGCATAATCTTCGGACGGGTGATGACGAGTTCTTGCCCCGTTCGTCCATGGATCCATAATGGCGGCTTTACCGGACGCCACCGATTTACCCCCTCCCACTTTGTCGGATATTCTCCATTCAAGACCGTTGAACCAAAGGTAAAAGCCATCGCCGTCAGCGTAAACGGGTTTGCCGCTGGATTCTTCATCAGTTGGAAGATACACCCCATTGGGGTCTGGAACGGGTTCGGGTTCCGGCTCTTCTTCCGGTTCCGGAGGCGTTTCTTTTTTTGGAGCCTTGGGCACATCTTCTTTGGAATTGGCCTTATCTTCTTTGGGGGGAAGCGATGGCTCCTCGTCTCCTCCGCACCCCTGTAGGGATAATATGACCCCTAGCGTCAGGCTGATCGGAATGTATTTGAAGTTATTCACCTCAAAGCTCTTCGGACTGGTTGGAGTCAGTTTCAGGCACGTATGGTTTTTCCTCGAATTCTTTCTCGCCGCCAAGCCCGTCAATGCCTGAAAGGTCTTTGACCGGTAGACCTGTCACGTTCACTCCCACCAAAGCGCCGAGCAGCGGTTTTGCTTCGTTGAATTTTCCCGTAGCCAGAAGGGCCAGACCACTGAAATAGTGAGCAGGGGGCATGGCTGGGCTTTTGTTGAACTTTTCGTTGTTAACATACCCCTTGGATCTATCCATGACACCGTTCTCAACGCCCGCGAACTTTACCAGCAAGTCGTCAAACCTTTTTCTACCGAAGTAAACGGAACCCATCATATTGATGAAGTCTCGAGAATATTCGTGTTCGGGCATGACCTCGAGAAATCGATCGCAAAGCTCAAAAAAACGGTTGTAATACTCTTCAGCCTTGGTCTTGGCCACCGACCCCGCTTCGCGGTCTTTCGTGCTAATGGCGCCATCGAGAGACTTGGCGAGTGCGTCCTGTACTTTCGCTTCGGACTGGTAGGCATTGGCCATAATGAACGTCACGTCGGCTCGAAAGCTTTTCCAATCCGTATTGGCCAAGTACTCTTCTCCTAGCTCGATGGACTTTTCTCTATGCTTTACGCCATTTGCGGAAGCAAAGGCTGCATAAAGAAAGTTTTCAACATTATCGTGTTTGGGAAAGTCCTTGTAGAGCCAGTAGAAGGCCCAAAAAGCTTCCCAGTCACGTTTTGTCTCCTGGTAATTCTCAGCCTTCCGCCATCTTAAGGTTGTGGTGAAGGAGGGTATTTTAGCTATCTGGTCCAGCCTGCCTTGTGCATTGGTTACCTTCATGGCCAATTCATTTATTCTATCCTTGAGAATCTCCGCTCGACGACGTGGAAGAACCTTTCCCCGAAGAGACATGAAGTTTTCAAGCGTGGTCAACTCTGTCTTTAATTGTTTAAGCCTTTCTTCGTAATAGTTCTTTATTTCCTCGGTGGTCATTGTGAGGGCAAAAAACAGAGAAGCTTCCAAGTGACGACCCGCTGTCTTCAGTTGTTCGGCTCCCGTCATCAGGTTGACGTTGAGTCGAATGTCGTATCGGGCCGGTGTATCTCCAGCCAGCCTCGGTAGAAGCGGAAAAACCTCGTCTATGCGTTTATTCACCACAAACATTTCAACCAAGCAGGACACGGCGTAGGCAGCCCGATCTTCGTCTTTCGCCTTGTCTGCAACCACTAGCAACTCCCTGAACGCAGGTTCACCCTGAACCCATGCTTGCTCAATGTGGTAGCACTGTGCTCTACCAAAATACAGTTTCATAAGCTCACTGCGCTTCAAGATTTGTTTTCTGTAGGGCTTTTTGGGGTCGAGCAAAATCTCAATTACTTTTGCAGCCTCCTTAAACTCGTGGAGGGCTCGCAGGCACATCGTGCGTTTCTGCATGGCCATTACGGCTTTGGGGTCATCAGGGAATTTTTCGGCAAAGAAAGCAAAAGCGGCAGCTGCTCTTCCTAGAAAAGCTTGCTTACCTGTCTTGGCGAAACTTTGTAAATAACCAACTCCTCGGACGAACCCAAACTGTTGTAGGATTTTGGCTATTGCGGGATCCTTCTCGCCCTCGAAGCGTGCCTCCAGTTCATCTAAATAGGGAGCCGCCCCCGCAAAGTCACCTTCTCCAATCTTCGACTGGGCGCTTGAGATAACTTGCCGCAAGGGCATGTCTTCAGTCTTTTGGGCCAGAGCGACGGAGTGGAGTGCATTTCCGAATACAACCATTGCAAGGAGGAGTACACTCCTTGCAATGATTGAATCAAATAGTCTTGTATGAGGCACTACCAAGTTTTTTTCCATTGGACTGTTGGGCGACCGTCAATGAAATTCCTTAGAGCGTTTTCCCGCAAGCCTTTTTTCAAGTAACTTGATTTGTTGTACCGGCAATTTTTTTCATTAATTGGCACTCGATAAAGCTAGGTCTGTTTTTTGCAAAGAATTTTACTCGACGCAACACGGGCAGTTGGAGACCAAGTGTCCGGGATTTATTTCCCTAAGGTGAATGTCCATGCCTATGCTTTTTTCATAGTTGGGCGCTGATACGCGGTGCCCAAAAGCACAACCCGGTGGGGGATCGATCGGGGAAGGGACGTCGCCCGCTATAGGATTGCGTTGGCGCTCGACGGCGGGATCGGGAGTAGGAATGGCAGAGATTAGAGCCTTGGTGTAAGCGTGACGCGGATTGGAGTAGAGTTCCTCCGCAGCGGCCAGTTCAACGATTTTTCCCAGATACATAACGGCGATGCGGTCGGAGACGTGTTTCACGACGGCAAGATCGTGGGAAATGAAGAGATAAGATAGACCTAATTCGCGTTGCAGATCCATAAGGAGATTCAAGATCTGGCTCTGTACGGAGACGTCGAGAGCGGAAACCGGTTCGTCTAGTATCAGAAGATCGGGATTAACGGCCAAAGATCGGGCGATGCCTATTCGTTGCCGCTGCCCGCCGGAAAACTCGAAGGTGAACTTGCTTGCGGCAGAAGCCGGCATTGCTACCAGTTCCAATAGTTCATCCACTCTCTTTTTGCGCGTTTCTCGTGTCCCGAGTTTCTGGATGACCATAGGTTCTGCGATCAGTTCGCCTACCGACATGCGAGCATCCAATGACTCGGCCGGATCCTGAAAAACCATCTGAAAGTCCTGACGCAAGGGTCGCAATTGAGATTGGGACATCTCGGTTACGTCTCTTCCCTTGATAACCACCCGACCTGCCGTGGCGTTCAACAATCGTACGATGCATTTGCCCAAGGTGGATTTTCCGCAACCTGATTCCCCAACCAAGCCTAGGGTTTCCCCTTTGCCGATGGATAAACTGACGCCATCGACCGCTTTTACCGAACCAGTCTGCCGATAGAGAACACCTCCCCGAAGAGGGAAGTGCATCTTTAGGCTCTCCACAGACAGGATATCGCCGTTTTCGCTAGGTTCAGTCATGGCTGGTCAAGTGCATGCGGGACAGGTCTCAATATAGCGTCCCGGCTCCACTTCCTCGTAGCGGGGGCGAGTATTCAAGGTCTCTCCTCCGCGTTCCATGCGTTGACAGAACCGGCACCCGGAGACGAAATCCTGAATGGAGGCAACTTGTCCGGGAATGGTTTGTAGCTCGGTTTTTCGCTCGTTTGTCAATCGTGGTATCGAAGCCAGCAATCCCTTGGTGTAGGCATGTTTTGGTTTGGCAAAAAGTTCCTTCACGGGTGCCCGTTCCACGATGCGGCCTGCGTACATCACGACCACCTCGTCGCACTGTTCGGCAATCACTCCGAGGTCATGGGTTATAAGCAAAGTAGCCATGCCGCGTTCTTTCTGCATCTTCGACATTAGGTCGAGAATCTGGGCCTGTACGGTGACGTCGAGAGCCGTGGTGGGTTCGTCGGCGATAAGTAGGTCGGGGTCGCAGCACAAGGCGATGGCAATCATCACCCGTTGTCTCATTCCTCCCGAAAGTTCATGAGGGTGGTCGGAAATTCGTCGTTCCGGGGAAGGAATGCCGACGGCATCCAGTAATTCGACCGCATGCTTAAGCGCTTCTAGCTTACTGACGTCTTTGTGAAGTAGCAAGGCCTCGATGATCTGCTTGCCGACCCGTTGCACCGGGTTTAGGGCGGTCATCGGTTCTTGGAAGATTACTCCGATTTCATTTCCTCGGGTCTTGTACATTACTTCGGGGTCGGCATCCCGCAACTCCTGCCCCTTGAAACTTATACTGCCGCCCAATATGCGTCCGGCAGGCTTTGGCAGCAGATCGACAATCGACATCGCGGAAACCGTCTTCCCGCAACCCGATTCGCCAACGATTCCGAGAGTGCGACCCTTTTCCAGTTCGAAGGACACGCCGTCTACCGCCCGGACAAGGCCATCCTCGGTGTCAAAGCCTGACTCCAGACCCTCGATCTCCAGCAGTTTACTCACCGGCATCGCCTTTCGTTTCAGTCTTGATGCGGTACCTTTGCTTGACCGCCTGCACCTCGGGAAACTTCTTGCCCGAACGCTTGGCTGTCTCCGTCTCGCGTTTAATGTCCTCGTCTATCCAGTAAACGTAACTCTCGAAAGGCACATAGGTTCGCGGCGGACAAAATTCGGTGTACTCGGAATCCGGCCAACGTACCCAGCGCCAACATCCAACGCGAGAGAACTCAGTCATGTATCCGGGAACGTAAACGCCGGAGTCGTGAATGATTTGCTGCATCTCGTGAGCATATTTTTCCAATTCCTCCTCCGTGCGGGCATTTCGAAAAGCCACGGAAAGTTGATCCATGCGCTCGTCGGAAAAGGAGAACACGTTGTTTGTGTTGTGTTTCAAGTTCCCTTTGTCGTCGTAGGCGTTGCTGGAGTGAAAGTACTCGTAGTACCTGGGGTAAGGCGGTTGGAAGCCCCATGCCGAGAAGACGGCTTGATGGTTCTTTTGCATCTCTTTCTTGTAGACCACGGTGTGGTCGAGGCCGTCCATTATGAAATCCAACCCGGCCTTTTTCGCCTCCTCTTTCAGGATGCCCATCATCTTTTCCCTCACGGGAATTCTGGAGAATGTAAGCGCTACTTCCA
>CAWVZQ010000066.1:0-11198 GCA_963934405.1 uncultured Opitutales bacterium
GGGGGCGACGGTGGCATTGAGATCGGAAAGGACGTTGGGTGCGAGCATGTCGCGAGTGATGCTTCCGGTTTGGATGGTGGCGTTTTGCTCGGGCAGGACGACGGTGGCGTTGAGATCGGCGAGGACGTCCGCGGCGAGCATGTTCTTGGTGATGGCTCCGGGTTTCACGGCATCGGCCGTGAGGGCGTTTCTGGCTACCTCGGCGGCAAGGGCGTGGGGAGCGGAGGTGATGCGCTGGTCGGGAGCGAGGTGAAGCCATTCCTGCGTATCGGCTCGGTAAAAGCGTACCTGCAGGTAGAGTTCAGGATGGTCGAGGAAGAGGTTGCTCGAGAGAGCGTTCATGCCCTGCCCGCCAAGGAGGACGACGTAGATACCGCGATCGACGGGTACGTTTATGGAGGCGTTGGCGTCGACGCCGTTGCGCCAATGAACGGTACCGTCGGCATCCCGTAAGGCGAAGGTGAACTGGGCGTCGCCCTGGAAGTTGGCCCCGTTGATGGCGACCTTTCCCGAATAAGGTATGGGCGCGGCAACAGAGGCGATGGCGGATAGCCCCATTGCGAAGCAGAGAAGCAACAGTGGAAATCCCGGAAACGAGCGTATGGACAATCTTTTCATGAGGGATGAAGGTTGGAGAAGGTTACGCTTCCCGAGAGAGGGGAGGATAGAGGATCGGAGCGGGGGCTGTCCATGCTCCTTGAGGTAGCGTATGGTCGGCGGGCGAATTGAGAAAACCTGAGGTAGCGCCGTTTACGGTTGGTCGATTTCGATCTGCTTGGTGCTATGGTTGTAGAACGCCTTCTTGGGGCGAGCTTGCAACATGAAGTACAGCCAAGTGGCATCCTTGGCCCGATAAAGGTGAGGATAGACACCTTGGCCCGTCCAGAGCCACTGGTGGTCGTGATCCCACATCCAGAGGGAACCATCGCCGACTTCCTGCATGTAAAGCCAGCCGAGGTCGGCGTGATGAAGCCAACTTTTGTCAGTAGCATAGAAGGAACCGAACCAAGGGGAATTTCGCCAACCGGGGGCACTCGGAACATCCACGGAACCTGCGATAAGTGAAGATGCGGGGCCAGCGGGAACCGCTGCGGTGTGGGGCTCGAGGCGAACGCGCACCTCGGCCGTCAAGCCTTCGGCGGTGGCGCTGACCGTAACCCGCACGCGGTCGGTGACCTGCGTAGCGGTGAGGAGACCGGACTGGGAAACGGTGGCGAGTGCGGTGTCCACGGCCCAGGCGACTTCCTCGGAAGGAAGGTTGGTAACGGTGCCGTCGTCCAAGAGGAGGCTACTCGCCAACTGGGTGGCGGAACCGGCGTTGACCTGGGAATCGCCCGAACGAGCGATGAGACGCATGGGTCGTATGAAATCTGCGGTGGGGCCCACGGCATTGGCCACGGCGCCAGAAGCATCGGAAGTGAACCCGTAGAAGGGAGCTCCGATTACGGCTTCGTTCACGACCCCGCCCGCCGAGGAGGTGGCGGCCGATAGCCCTAAAGGCAAAAGAGATAGGAATGCTGGCAAGCAGAGAACTTTTTTGTACATAGCTGTAAGTGGTTTGGTGCAATTTTGCGCGTGTGCGTGCGAAGGGTCAAACGGAAATTAAGTTTTTTTGTGATCTAACACAAGTGCCTGATAACGAACCGTCGGGATATCGGAAATGCAAAATTCGGTAAGGATCCGAGTGGAGTGTTCGCACTCGACTTGCACTGACGGATTGAACAGGATGAAAGGTGATGACGGGTAGAGTTTTTACGTTGTTCTTGGTTGCCGTGCTGGGCGGGGCGAACGCCTTCGGCATGACTTTCGACTTTCGCACTCCCGACCAGTTCAATACGATAAAGGTAAGTATCAATACCTCTTTCGGAAACGGACAGCTAAAGGGGGAAATCCGCGGAGCCGGGGGGACGATGGAGTTCCCGATGGAACGGCTCGAGACTGCCCGAGGAAGGGTTTCCATCGATGCCCGAGGCATAAGGCTTTTTCACGGTAAATCGCAAGCAGTGGTAAACTCTTCGACATGGCTCGACACCGGGCGTTTCCCCCGGATAACCTTTGCCTTGAAGGGCATCCAAAACGTTCGTTGGGGGCACAATGAGATACGGGGCGACATCGTGGGGACGCTCACCTTGAAGGGGAAGGCGAAGGAGGTGGTTCTGCCTGCACTATTCAAATACCAACGAGCGGGACGAAGAAGCCTGGACGGGCGAGCAGGAGATTTGCTGGAGGTGCAAGCGAAACTTTCCATCCTGCGTGGCGAATTCGGGATTAATCCGGGAGGCATGCTGGACCAAGTGAAGAACGAGGTGTCGGTTACCGTGAACCTGCTTGCCCGTTCGGACAAGGTGAGACCTCTGTTGCCCTGCAGCTTGTTCGTGAACCCCTGACTTGAGGAGAGAGACTCCCTCTTCAGTCCGGGATCCAAGTAAAGGCATGGCACAATGCGAGGGCCGCGGCGTCGGACTCGTCGTAGGGCAAAGGCTCGGACAATTGCATCATCTGCGCCATGGTGCGAGCGACCTGCTCCTTACTCGCCCGGCCGAAGCCGACCACGGCTTGCTTGACCCGTAGAGGTGCGTATTCGAAAACGGGAAGTTCTCGAATGGCGGCGGCGGAAAGCGCGGAACCACGAGCGGCACCCATGATTTGGGCGGTCTTGAAGTTGTTTACGTAGATGGTCTCCTCGCAAGAAAGGTGGCGAGGATTCCATTTTTCCGCCATGGCTGCGACCGCCTTGTGAATCTCGCCGAGGCAATCGACGAAGGGCACCTTGGGCTTGAGCTTGAGGGTAAGCGAATCGAGTAGGCGGTGCGGACGGTTGGGCTCAAACTCGACAACCGCCAAGCCCATTCCTCGGAGACTGGGATCGACGCCTAGGATACGCCCCGAGTAGGGAACCTTTTTGAGAAGAGCCTTGGGATCGATCGTGGTAGCCGCCCTGCCCTTCCCCGCCAAGTGTTCGGCCCAAAGTTTTCGCGAGCTTCTTGCCATGAGAAAAAGCTAGAACACCATGCGGAGCCCGGCGAGGACAATAAAGAACCACACCAAGGCCTCGAACAGTTTCTGGTTGATCCGACGAACGACGAGAGGAGCGATCGCGGCCCCGATTACGGCGGGAATGAACATCCACCAACTGACGGACATCGACTCGAAGGTGATGATCTCGAGATCGATCATCAAGGGAACCTTTGACACGTTCACGATGAGGAACAACCAGGCGGAGGTGCCGATGAAGGCGTACTTGGGCAAAGCCATGGCCAAAAGGTATAGCTGGGCGACGGGGCCGGCGGCATTGGCAAGCATGGTGGCGACGCCCCCGAGCAAGCCGAGAAAGGCCCCGAGGGCGAGCGAACTGCGGGAGTTCTGACCGCCTTCCGCGTCTCCCTTGCGTTTTCGCCGCCACTTCATGGTGAAGTGCATGGCGGTCATGGAAAGAAGGATGAGACCGATGAGAACCTTTAGGAGGGACACCCTTTCGTCGTTTGCCTGAAAGAAACTGAAAACCTTCCACCCAACAAGGATTCCGATGATGAAAAAGGGGAGAAGACGGGCGATGAACTTCCATTCGGCATGGCGACGATAGACGATGGTGGCGGTGACGTCGGCCGATATGAGTACGGGCAAGAGCAAACCCACGGAAAGAGGCACGCCGGCCAAACCTAGGGCATCCTCTAGCACGAGAGCGTAGATGGCCACGGTGAGGTTTCCCGCACCGGGGAGACCACCCTTGCTCATGCCCATGATGAGAGCCCCAAAAGCGAGAAGGGACCAGTGAGTGACGGTAAGAGATTCCATGAGAAAGCAAGCGGACTTCAGGAAAGCTTGAAGGTTCCGGCGTTAACACGAAAAACTTCCCATGCCTCGGGATCGCCGGATTTCGCAGGGTGAACGGTTCCGGTTGCGAAGACCTGGGCGTCATCGGGAAGCAGTTTGTGGAAGTTGGCCTTTCGCTCGGCGTCGAGTTCCCCGAGAGCATCGTCGACGAGTAAGATGGGGATCGTTCCGCAAATCTTGCGCAGGAAAGAAAACTCCGCCAATCGCAAGGCGAGCACAAGTCCGCGTTGCTGCCCCTCGGAAGCGAGGTGGCGGGCATCCCGAGAATCGAGCAGGAAACGAAAATCGTCGCGATGCGGACCTCTTGGGGTGGACCCGAGAATGCGATCTCGTTCGCGTCCCGCAAGGTATCGACCGGCCACAGTGGCGTGGTCAGCGTCTTCCAGATCAGGCTTGTACCCGAGAGAGGCTTCCTCGCGGCTCGAGGAGATGGTGGCGTAACGCTCGGTAAAAAGATCGGACAGCTCGGGCAATGCCTCCCGCCGCAAGCGAGTGAGCTCGACCGCAGCGGGAACGAGAGAGGCCTCGAAGGCATCGAGCTCGGCATCGCCGCCGCCACGCTTGAGGAGGGCGTTGCGCTCACGGAGACAGCGGTGGTAGTTTCGCAAGGTAGCGAAGTAAGCGGAAGAGGAGGTCGAGAGGGTGACGTCTAGCCAGCGACGCCGTTCTCCGGGCCCGTCGCGGACGAGCCTGAAATCCCGAGAAGAAAGAACGACGGAAGGGAAACGACCCACGTAATCCGCCAGGCGAGTAATTCGCTCGCCGTTCAGTTCGACCTGCTTGGCTCCCTTTGAATCGAGGCGAAGAAGCACTTCGCTCTCGTTTCCGTCATCGCCTTGGAATCGATGGAAGATGCTGGCCTCGGAAGCATCGTGCATGACGAGGCTCTCTGTTCCGCCGAAGCGAAAGGAACGAAGAACTCCCGCAAATGCAATGGCCTCGAGCAGGTTTGTCTTTCCCTGCCCGTTGGATCCCAAGAAAAAGGTTCGCGGCCCCGAAAAGCTCAAGCTCGCGACTTCCACGTTGCGGAAGTTCTCCAAATTAAGGGCGAGCAGGCGCACGGGGAGACTAGATCGAGACGACCTCGGAGGAGGACGAATCGGCTCGGAGTTCGGCGTAAGCGAGACGAAAAGCATCGGCAAGACCGGACCATTCGGCGGGCGTGGTTTCGCGAGAACCGCTGACCCTTACGACCCGTCGGGCTTGCTCGGGAGAAAGCCCCATTGCCGCCGAAACGTGAGATGGGCCATCCTTGCCCGTGGCGCAAGCGGAACCGGTGGACACCTCGTGACCTATTTTCTCCAACTTTCCGACCCAGCGAAGGTTGTCGAATCTCGGCATGAGAAGGGCGGAAACATTCCAAAGGCGTGGGATGTTTTCCCCAAGGACCTCGACGCCGGGAATGGAGGAACGAAGGGATTGCTCAAAAGTATCGCGGGCTTTCTCAAGAATGGGCGTTTCGACAAAGGATTCGACTTCCTCCAAGGCGGCCAGCATGGCGGCCACTCCGGGAAAGTTTTCAGTTCCGGCTCGACGACCAGACTCTTGTTCTCCTCCCACGATAAAACTTACTTCGGTCGAGGCCTTGAGGATTCCCACACCCTTGAGGCCTCCGAATTTGTGGGCGCTGGCGGAAAGGTAATCGCAGGCATCGAATTTACTCGATGGAAGTTTCCCGACCCACTGGGTGGCGTCGCAATGAAAGGGAACCCCATGAGCCCTGCATATGCCGGCGATTTTTTCCCACGGCTGGACGACGCCCGTCTCATTATTCGCCGCCATTACTGACACAAGGGCGACTGCAGTCGCATCGAGTGCGGGAGCAAGAGTGGAAGGATCGACGATCCCTGAGTCATCGGCAGGAAGCTCGTCAACCCGATCGAAAAAATAGCGACTCGCCGCCTCGCGAACGCTTGGATGCTCGACGGGAGAAAGCAGGACACGGGCTTGCGAGGAAGAGGAACGAGCGAGATGGGAAAAAACCGCGTTATTTGACTCGGTTGCCCCCGAGGTAAAGGAAATCGTGTCGGGATATACCCCAAGACAGGCAGCCAGTTTTTCACGAGCGAGGTCGAGCTTCACCCGAACGCGAGTGGCGGACGAGGAGGGTGCCGACGGGTTGCGCCAATCCTCGGAAAGGGCTTCCGAATAGGCGGCGAGAGCGACCTCGCATGGTCGGGTGGTCGCGTTGTTGTCGAAGTAGGCCATGCCCGGTGCCTCCGAACCTCGCCTCAAGGAGCGGGACGTGGGGGGATGCGAAGCTTTTGCCCGATCTTGAGACTGCTTTTGTTGATCAAGACGTCTCGATTTGCGTTGTAGATGAGGTCTATATGGGCGGAGTCACCATAAAACTTTCTGCTGATTGCGTAGAGGCTGTCCCCTTGCTGGACAACGTGCGTACGGGGAGTGGAGGGCTCGGGCGGTTTGACTGGAGCAGGAGGCGTAGACGGGGTTGTTGGACCGGCAATAGCGGGCGTGGGCTGCACGGCATCCGCCGTCTCCAGAGGCAAACCGAGCCGAACGCGCATATCGGCCAATTCACGTTTGAGACGATTGTTTTCCTCCCTCAGGCGAAGGGCTTCGAGATGTTCGACGTAAGGTTCACCGGGTAGCTTGCGAATGATTTCTCGTTCCGCAGTGACGATGAGCTGTTCCACGGTAACCGCAGCCTTGGACTCCGGAGAGAGCTCGATAAAACGACGGTAGTGGTAGATGGCGGCCACGGGATCTCGGCGATTCTCCAGCTTCATGAGGAGACGCCCCACCTCGATGTGGGACTGAGGAGACTGGACGATCCTCCGAGTGACGGAGAGAAATTCGTCGAGAGCTTCCTCCTCGTTCCCTTGGCGAAGGTGTGCTCGCCCTCGCTCGTAGGCACCATCGTTTTCCTCGATGCCGGGCAGATCGGAAGAACCGCAACCCGTCCACAAGGAGAAGGATGCCCCGACAAGAGCGAAGAGTGGAATTGTTAGTAAGCGTATTTTCATTCGCCAACGCAGGTGAGTGTGATTTTTCGTGAGTGAGGCGCCACGCGGTGTTCCCAAAGAAAGATTCCTTGCCAAGTACCAAGCAGAAGCCGCCCGTTGGCAAATGGAATCGTTTCGCTCGAACGAGTTAGGGCCATCTTGACGTGAGAAGGCATGTCGTCGGGCCCCTCGTAGGTGTGAATGAAGTGGGGATAGTCGTCGGGAACCAAGTCATCCATAAAGCGCTCGAGGTCTTGCCTAGCGGTTGGGTCGGCATTTTCCATGAGAACGAGGCTGCAGCTGGTGTGACGTACAAATACGGAAGCGAGCCCATCGGTAAGGCCCGATTCGCGCACGCCTTCCGCCACGTCGCCGGTGATTTCGTAAGTCCCCTTCCCAGAGGATTGCATTAAGATTTCCTTACGATAAATGCCCATGTTGAGTTTTCTCGATAGTTAAGTAGCCGAGTCTTTGCAAGATCGTAGGGCGAATAACCCTCAGCAACGCAGTTCGGTCTCCGCGTTGAGCCAAAGTCGGAGGGATTCGAGTATTTCCGCAATCGCACACTCATCTTGGACAAGCTCTCGCAAGGGAACGTTCAGGGTTTCCGCGGCAGCCTGTCTCTGTTCAACAGGCAAGGATTGCCACCAGGCCTCCTTTACGGGGTAACCCTCGACTCGAGCGAAACGGTAAAGGGCTTTAAGGTAAACCGCGTTCGGCGGATATTCTGCCACAAGGGAGTCGAGGGCATGGGCAAGAAGTTTGGCTGCCGGAGCCGGTTCGGCGAGGTGAGCGCCGTTTCTCTGATAAAGCAAAGACAGGGCGGAAGCCGTCTCGAGACGAAGCTGACCGCGGGCTAACTCGGGCCGACGACGAAGCGGTCGCCACTCGGAGACGAAGGATACCGAGTCGCCTCCGGTTCGTGGGCGACTAAGTCGTAATTCGACCTCGTCGAAGAGGTCGGGCAAAGAGCCTGAGGCTCGCTTGGAAGCTAAACGCTTGTAGACGAGCACGAGGCCTTCGTCGGAAGAGAAGACACGCATGCGGAGGCTACCCTCCCCGCTTTCCTCCCGACTGAGGACAATTCCTTGCAGGGTGCGGGTGGGCGCGACCATTCAGGAGGAATCAGGTTCGGTTTTTCGCGTTCGCGAACGAGACGGTTTGGTAGCTGTTTTTTTGGCGGAAGCTGCAGGCGAGGATTTGGCGGAAGAACGCTTGGAGGAACTTTGCGCCTTTTTCTTCACCTTCTTTGCGTCGTATTCGGGAATGACCGCGCCGCCAGAAATCAACAGCTTCATGCCCTCGCCCAAGGACATGTCCATAGCAAACACTTCTTCTCTGGGAACGAACAGAAGGAAGCCGCTGGTCGGGTTGGGAGTGGTCGGGACGAAAACCGTGGTCAACTGGCGTCCTATTACGGCTTCGGTCTCACCCTCGGCATCGTTTGTAAGAAAACCAATCGTGTAGCAGTCTCGGCGGGGATACTCGACCATTACCACTTGATTGAAAACGGCTCGATTTTCTTTTCCGAAGGTATCGACGATTTGCTTCACCGTACGATAGACGGTGTTGACGAAAGGCACTCGGCCCAAGATTCTCTCGGCAGAATTAATGAAGAATTTGCCTAATACGTAATTGGAAAGAAAACCGAGAGAAGTGAGGGCAAGAACCCCGACCAAAAGACCGACCACAGCCAACAAAGTCTGCAAGCCGAAGAAGAAGCTCTCTTCCTTAAGACCCATCTCGACGGCAAAACGCATTGCGGGAGCCTCAAACATATCGAGCAAGAAATTGAGCACGAAGATCGTCGTGCCCAAAGGCAGGAAAATAAGAAGACCCGTAAGGAAGGCGTTGCGGAATTTCTTTAACATCTTAGGAAACGGAACTGGATCGAATGCTATTCGGCAAGCGACTTCGGGGCGAGTCGAAAATCGGGAATAAGGCCTGCTTTTTCGATAGCCCCCATGGATTCCCGCTCGGCTTCTCGCATGAGCAAACGATCTGCGTCTTCCATATCGTCGAAACCAACAAGGTGCAGCCAGCCATGCACGAGATAGAGTGTGAGCTCACGCGCAAAGAGTTCATCCCGAGCCACGGCTTCCATTTCGGCTCGCTCTACCGAAACGCAAATTTCACCGGCAAGACCTTCGGCCGCTTCTCCCGGAAAGGTGATGACGTCAGTGGGAGTGGGATCTGCCAAGAAATCCGCATGGATGGAAGCCAGTTCCGAATCGCCAAGGAAAGCTATGGACAGCTCTCCCGCAAGCCCATGATCAGGGCGGGAAGAGTGAAGGTGATCAAAAAGGACTATAAGCGACTCGTTCGCAAAATCGAGTCGCTCAAACCGATTGTTTGCTTCAAGCCGAATCGGGTTGTCCGGCATTCTCCACATTCTCCTCGGAATTTTTCTTCACATTCCGCTTATCTCTACCTCCACCCTTCTTTTTTGGCTTTTCGTCCTCGGGATACTCGATACGGGAATGAAGCATATTGAGAATGGTTGAGATAAAACTGGCCTTGATAGCCGCGATCTCTTCAAGAGTAAGGGGACACTCGTCGAGTTGCCCGTCCTCCAATCGGTCCACAAAAATGGCCTCCAGGAGTTCCTCCACACTGTGCTTGGTCACCTTGCGCAAGCTACGAGCAGCGGCTTCAACGGAATCGGCGAAGAAGATAATGGCGCTTTCGCGAAACCTTGGCTTGGGACCATCGTAGCGGTAAGTGCTTTCGTCGGGTTCATCCAGATCAGCGCCCTCCCCGAGGGGCAGCCTTTCCTGCCGAACCTGTTTTTTGGCTTCGTGATAGAAGTACTTAACCAAGGTGGTCCCATGATGTTGTCGGATGACGTCGCGCACGATCTTGGGCAGGCGATGTTCACGAGCCATTTCCACACCTTCCTTGACGTGGCTCTTGATGATGAGTGCGCTCATGGCGGGATTCCGTCGAGAATGAGGATTCGTGAGGGCTGTCTGGTTTTCAGTGAAATACTCGGGTTGCTTCATCTTCCCGATGTCGTGAAAGAGTGAGCAGGCTCTACAAAGCAAAGGATTTGCACCTACGGCGGCGGCGGCGTTTTCCGCAAGATTCGCCACCATCAAACTATGATGATAACTTCCGGGAGCCTCCACTTGCATCCGACGCAAAAGAGGGTGATTGTAGTCAGTCAACTCAAAGAGCGTAACATCGGTCGCCACCTTGAACACACGCTCGAAAATCGGCAAGGCTCCAAGAACCAGACCACCCGTAACAAGACCTGTCAACAAAGCCGCAACACCGTGATTGAATATGGAGGTGAGTGTACTTCCGGCGATCATGCCAATGGCGATCGCAAATACGGCGGCGACCACACCCGCCATGGTTCCCGCCTTCAGTGTGCTGCCCCTAAGACGAACGTCCTTGCAGAAAAAGGCTCCCATGAGAGAAGCCCCTAGAGAAATAACCAGCGACTCGACTCCCGTATCCTGCATGGCAGCATGGAAGGTGCTAGTCATCAAAGCGGCGACTGCCCCCATTCGTGGTCCCACGGTAATCATCACCACCATTGAGGAAAATGCCACCGGGAGCAAGTAGGGCAACATGCCCACGAGCAAGGGATTGCCACCGAAAAGGTCCGTCCCTCCAAGTTCGATGACACCACGCGAAAGCAACAGGTTACCCAATACCGCAGTGGCCACAATACCTGTCTTGGCACCACTTCGCCAAAAATTCGGGAGAACCAAACTTATATAGAGCAGAGAGCAAAGAAAAGTCGTGCAAGTCAGAAGGATTCGGCGAGCCAATAGATCGCTCTCATCTGCCGACAAATCGAGGAACCTCTTATATTTCTCCATGGCGTCTTCGGTCACTTCATCGCCCTTGCGAAGAATGACGTCGCCCTCGCTAACCCCGACTTCGTAATTAGCCGGTTGGATAGCCGCAATCTTGTGATCTTGAGCCTGTACGGTCTTGGATCGATCCACGGTGCGCAAAAACAATCCTTGACTGGCTAAGGATGAAAAAGCTGCAGCCAATTCATCCCGCAACTGGAGGACCTCGACCGAAGAATTTGAATCGGACATGGCGATAACGTCCCCCAAGGTCAGTCCTTCAGCCGGGAACGGACCGTCTTCTTCGATTCGGGTACGGACTTCGGATATGAAGTTCGCAAAATGAGGGAAACGAATCCGTACCGGAACCATGTCGAAAAGTAATTCGAGACCAGCGTCCACTCCTCCAATAACAGGTAGGTCATTTGCCGTTTCCGACATTGTCTTGGCAATGGCTAAGGTCGCATTTGCCTCGGAAAGAAATTTCTGATCGGACGAAGGGTCCACCAATACACCCGTGGCATGAAGATGACCCAAGGTTTCGGTGATTTCATCGAAGATCGATCGCAAACCCGGTTCGTTCCGAACCAAA
>CAWVZQ010000067.1:0-11104 GCA_963934405.1 uncultured Opitutales bacterium
ACTTCCCTAATCTGTTTTAGGAGTTCCTTTTCCAAGCGTTTGACGACAGCTTTGTTTTCGGTGTTGGCAGCGACGTTATGGACTTGGTCCGGGTCGGTTTCGCGATCGAATAGTTCTGCGGGGTGGCCCTCGAGTTTGAGGTAGGTGTAACGCTTGGTGCGTATGCCGTAATGATTTGGGGCTCCCCAATAGGAGTAAAACTGGGATTGGCGCCAGTCGGTAGGGGATTTGCCCTGAAGCAAGGAAACCATGCTGCGTCCCTGCATGGCGGCAGGGGCTTTCAGTCCGGCCAGTTCCAATAGGGTGGGGGCGAGGTCAACGTTTATGCAAAGGTCCTGATTCACAGTGCCCGGCTTGATCATTCGAGGATAGCGAATGAGGAAAGGCATCCTCATGGATGTCTCGAGGATAAGCCTCTTGTCGTAGAAGCCGTGTTGGCCAAGCCAGTACCCTTGGTCGGCGGTGTAGATGACGATGGTGTCCTCGGTGAGTTTTTCTTGGTCCAAATAATCGAGAACCCGCTTCAGGTTGTCGTCGTTGCCGGTCAGGCACCGTATGTACTTGTGGATCATGTGTTGGTAGGCCACGCGAATCCTTTCCTTGTCGCTCTTTGGGTCGTGTTTCCACATCTCGTTCGGCGCTTTGTCTTTCAAGTGGCGGAAGTAATAGGCATTGCCTTCCTTGGTTTGCTTGGGATTGCCGCCGGAAAGCAACATGTGAAACTTGGTTCTTTTGAGGAACTCCTTCTTGAGGTTCGAGTCGCTGCGATGAACATCTTCGTAGAGAGTGGGCGGTTCGGCGATGGGAACCCCCGCGAGCAATTTATCGTAGCGGGCGGCATGGCCGTATTCATGGTGCGGAGCCTTGAACTGGAGGCTCAGTAGAAAAGGCTTTTTCTTATCCCTTGCCTTGAGCCAATCCATGGCGACGTCGGTGTAGACGTCGGTTGAGTAACCTTTTCGTTTCCATGTGCCTTCGCTGCCACTGAAAGTCGGGTCGAAGTATTTTCCCTGACCCTTGACCACCATATGTTTTTCGTACCCCTTGGGTTGGCTCTTGAGGTGCCATTTGCCGACCAACCAAGTTTGGTAGCCGGCTTTTTGCAGCTCGATAGGGTATTGGGGAGAATCGGGGTTTATGCTGCCGTTAAGTCCGAGGACACCGTTTTTGTGGCTGTATTGTCCGGTCAGGATGGAGGCTCTGCTGGGTGAGCAAATGGAATTGGCGCAAGTGAATTGATCAAAGCGCATGCCTTCCTTGGCCAATCGGTCGATGGTCGGTGTTTTGGAAAAGTCCTTTAGATAAGTTCCGTAAGCTGAGATTGCCTCGAAAGCATGGTCGTCTACCAGCACCACCACCATGTTGGGCTTGGAGTTTCCACAAAGGGAAATCATCCAGATAGGAAATATCGTAAAGAAAGGTTTCATCTTTTTACTTACTGAAGAGGTTGACGCGCCGTAACACTTTTTGACGCTTCCTTGAGGAAAATCATTTTTCTCGGATACAAATCAACTCCTTCATCGTGCGAGCATATATTCTGCCATTTGCATAGGACAAAGATGAAAGCGACCAGGTTTCGCCAGCGGGCCCTAGATCGCTAATGGAGAGAAGTGCCTTTTCATCGAGTGTTTCAGCATTCCATTTCAACACGTAGACCATGCCGGTCATCGTCGGGAAATAAATCTTTTCGCCTACTACTATTGGACTAGCGGCAGAAACGTGCCCCCAACCGTTACCTGCATTGCGCTTGTCTTGTGTGGCTCGAAAGCCGTTGGCGTTCTTCATGTCGTTCGGCAAGGCTTTTTGCCAGTTCGTGACATCGGGTTTACCCACCTTGCGAATTACTTGAGCAGGTACCTGCAGGTATTCGACCTTGTTCGTTCTAATGTTCACTCGACCAATCATGAAGCCGCTGAAAGAACGGAAATAATGGTAATCGTCGATTAGAAGGTTGGTCATGTAAGTGATTGCCTTTTTGGCCTTTGCCATTCGTTGTTTTTCTCGAGTCACGTACTTGCCGTTTTCCAACCGGCATATGGTTACGTCTTCAGTCAATGAAACCGCTCCCTTTCGCTTTCCGGTTTTTATATCAAGTACAAGGTGCTCTTTCCCGACGAACAACATTGCGGAGTCTTTGTTCCAGTTTGCATTTTGCACGGCTTGATATTTGGTGATTTCGGCATCCCAGATTCGTTTGCCGTTGGTTGCATCTAAAAGTGATAGGCCGTATGGTTCTTCGGGCGGATGATGTCCGCCGCCACGACCAGTCAGTATGGCGTGATTACCATTTGCCAGTTTTCCTGAGATGGAAGTCGAGTGTATACTTGTGGCCGATTCTGCCTGCCAACATCGCTTGCCGTTTGCGAGTTTGTAGGCTTGTAGATAGGTCCAGTACTCTCGACCACGGCCTAGTGGATGCGAACCGGCTTTTGTCGTGACTGTCACAGGCAAATCGTAACGTGGCGCATGCACAAGGACGACGTTCCCGTCGATAATTAGCGGCTCGTGCTGGCGTGCATGGTGCCTGCCAAAGGGTGTCCATGTGTGTGACCATTGTTCTACTCCTGCAAAATCAAAAGCCTTTACCGTGCCACCGACGTTCGTGAACACCACACGCTCGTCATCCGCCACCGGCGATGCAGCCGTGTTGTCGCTGAAGAGACTTGATAAGTCGGTTGTTCGCGTACCGGGAATTTCACGTCGCCATAGTTCTTTCCCTGTCGTGGCATCGAAGCACAAGCCGAGTATCAACGAACCAGTCTCTGTGTCTTTGTTTATGACTTCGTGAGAGGTGACGAATGCAAGACCATCGGAAATAATTACCGAACCTTGGCCCGTATTAGGCAAAGGTACCTTCCAGTCTATGTTTTGATCTCTCGAGGCACTGAAGGAAGAGGGGGCCTTGCCTTCTACGATGAAGTTTTCATTCGGGCCCGAAGCTTGGGGCCATTGGTCGGAATACCCGTCAATTGGACACAACAGGAATACCGTGAAAAGCAGGGGAATGAGCTTCGCCATGTTAGGCGATTAGTTCGCGGATTATTTCTCCGCCGAATTGGCTGAGTTGCTTGTAACGGCCACCGTGGAAGTAGGTCAGTTTATTGTCGTCCAGTCCGAGAAGGTGGAGCAGCGTTACATGTAAGTCACGAATGGGATGAGCCACCTCGACGGCTCCCGAGCCCAATTCGTCGGTTGCCCCGACGATGGCACCACGCTTGACCCCTCCGCCAGCCATGAGCATGGTCATGGCTTGGTTGTTGTGGCCGCGGCCGATTGCGTAGACTCCCCCTCGACGGTTGTTGTCGGGGGTTCTCCCGAATTCGCCGAGCCAAAGAACAAGCGTATCCTCAAGCATGCCCCGATCCTTCAAGTCCTTGATTAGGGCTGTCATGGGTTGGTCCACACTCTTAATGCGGGCGGCGTGGGCGCGCTCGAGGTAGTCGTGGCTATCCCATCCGCCCGAGAAAACCTGCACGAAGCGAACGCCTTTCTCGACCAGTCGACGGGCCATCAGGCATTGCTTGCCGAATTCTGACGTCTCTTTCTGGTTCAAGCCATAGGCTTCCTTGGTCTTTTCCGTTTCTCCACCCAAGTCGATGACGCCGGGAACCTCCATTTGCATACGGTAGGCCAACTCGTAGCTTTGCATGCGGGCTTCCAGATCGTCATGCTGGGGGTGCTTGGCCATATGGCGTTTGTTCAGGAAAGCCAGTTCGTCAAGTGTCTGCCTTTGGTGTTCCCGGGGCTTGTGGGAAGGAGCGTTCAGGTCGAGGATGGGTGAACCGGCAGGCCGGAGTCGCGTGCCTTGGTACTGCCCGGGAAGAAAACCGTTTGACCAGTTGCGCGATCCTCCTTGCGGCAGGGCTAGCTCGGTCATGACGACGTAGCCGGGAAGGTTTTGATTTACGGAACCCAGCCCGTAGTTGGCCCAAGCTCCAAGGGCCGGGTCGCCCCCGAGTCGGCTGCCCGTGTTCATGTGAAAGAGGGCTTCTGGATGATTGAGGGACTCGGCAAAGCAACCACGGTAGTTACAAAGCTCGTCGGCGACTTTAGGGAGGTGTACCCATTGGTCACTCATGTCGAGACCTGACTGGCCGACTTTACGCGAACCGTAGGGGCTGCCGACATAGAACTTGTAGCCGTTGGCCAAGCTGCCGGGACGCTTGGATTCAGTTTTGTGAAGTTTGTTGAGTTTGGGCTTGGGGTCGAATGTGTCGACTTGGCTCGGACCGCCTTCCATGAAGAGCATGATGACGTTCTTGGCCTTGGGTTCGTGCATAGGCTTTTTCGCCCCGCCAATCTCCTTGGCTACCAAGTCGGTCATGGCCAAAGCCCCGAGAGACGAGGTCAGTCCATAGAGAAAATCACGACGATTGAGTTCGGGAAAGAGAAATGGGTTCTTCATATCAGTAGACGTACATAAATTCGTTGGTATTGAAAAGTACGAGGCATAGGTCGGCGAGGGCTCGTGTAGAAGGTTTGACGCCAGAGGCTTTTTTGTCTGCCTTGTAATTCTCAAAGGCGGGAAGAATTTCCTCGTACTCGAAGGGAAGTCCGGTGGTTTCCTCGACCAAGGATCGGGTGATGGACATCGGGTACCGGGGCTTTTCGGGCTTATGCATTTGGTGGTGTTTCTTCATCTTGTCGACGTATTGCTCGAGCCGTTCCCACTCCTGCTTGTCCGGAACCCGGCCAAAGGCTAATTGCACGGCTCGCTTGACTTGCAGGTGTAGGGTGTCGAACTCTTTTTCCACACGCAGGGCAAAGGCGATGGCCCGGTCGTTCATCAAGTCGCTGTTTAGGAGAGTGAAGGCCTGGGGACTAACCGACTCGGAGACCCGTTCCTCGCATGAGTCGTTGGGGTTGGGTTGGTTGAACAGTTCGAGAAAAGGATCGGGTTGTCCACGGACGCGGTAGGCGTATATGGTGCGTCGGTTTCTTTGTTTTGGCCAGGTCGATGGTTGGTAGGCAGGAGCAAGAGAGAACTGGATCATGCGTGGTTGAAGGGCGACTTCCATATTGATTTCGGGCATGATGGGGAGTCCACCCACTTCCCGATTCAACTCACCCGTACTGATTAGCATGCCGTCGCGCAATTCCTCTGCGGTGAGTCGTCGTGGTTCACGGTAGGCGAGCAAATGGTTTTCGGGATCATTGTTACGGAGTTTTTCGATCTGCGGGTGCTCCGTGCCTTGGCGGTATGTTTTGGAGAGCATGATGAGCTTGTGCAGGCGCTTGAATTCCCAGCCATGTTCCACGAAGTCTTTCGCAAGCCAGTCAAGTAGCTGGGGGTGGGTCGGTCTCTTTCCCTTGGCTCCGAAATTGTTGGGGTTGCCGGCGAGCGGCTTGCCAAAGTGCATCTGCCATACCCGGTTGACGATGGAACGAGCGGTGAGCGGATTTTTTGGGTTGGCGATCCATTTCGCGAGGGCCAACCGCCTGCCCTCGGTTTGCTTGCCTATGACGAAGGGGGTGACTGGTGCTTTCGAAACGGGTAGTCCCAAAGCGCTGAGTACGCCCGGGAGCACGGTTTCTCCGGGGGCCTCGAGGGCTCCGCCAAGGAGGATATGATTGTCGGGTAGCGGTTTTTTCTCGGTTTTGGTCGCCATCCGAAGCTTGCGGGAGTCGAGCTTGCCCGGCACGGGGCCATTGTAAACGCTTTGGGCAAGGGCTTCGTAGCGTTCGAGCCGGCGTGTCCAGATCCAATCGTCCTGTCGGCGAACTTTTAACCTGCCTTGCTCGATTGGCGAAAGACCGACGTAACGGGGAGGCTTTTCCTCGTCGGGCAGGCTTCTACGCTTGTCTTCGCTGAGGTATTCCTTCCCCCTTGCGGCATACCAAGCCTTGGCCGCCTTTTCCTGCTTATCGAGAAGAGCGTGATACTTTTCCTTTGCGAAGTCCAGCATGCCCTGGCTGGCTTTTTTGCCTTGTTCGAGACCGATCAAGTTTTCCTCCTTGGCAAAGGGTGCCGGGCGCTCGGAAAGCTGAGTTCCTGCAAAGATTGCGTAAAACCGATAGTAGTCGCGCGTGGGAAGAGGATCGAACTTATGATCGTGGCACTTGAAGCATCGCATGGTGGTGCTGAGAAAGGTCTGTCCCACTGAATTGATCACGTCGTCGAGGTAGAGCTGCCGAGCTTGGGGCTTCAACACCATGGCCGGGTCCCATGGGCCCATCCGAAGAAAGGAGGTCGCAACGAGAAGCTCGGGGTTTTTCTCGCCCTCGGGTTGTTTTTCCCAAAGCTCATCTCCCGCGATTTGTTCGATGACGAATTGATCATAGGGTTTGTCCTGATTGAAAGATCGTACGACATAGTCCCTGTAACGCCACATATTGGAACGTTCGTAATCGTTCGAAAGTCCCGCGGTGTCGGCGTAGCGGGCGACGTCGAGCCAGTGCTGGGCGGAACGTTCCCCGTAATGAGGGCTATCGAGTAAACGATCGATGAGGTCGCTCCAGGCCTTGTCGGCGTCCTTGTCCCATGCGAGGCGAAACTGGTAGATTTCATAGGGTGTGGGAGGAAGCCCATGCAGGTCAAGGTAAGCACGCTTGACGAGGGTACGGAAATCAGCCTGCGGAGCGGGGGATACTTTTGCCGCTCTTAGTTTCCCTTTCACGAAGGCATCGACTGGATGGGATGAGCTTTCGGGTGCTTTGGGTTTGACCACCGGTTGGAAGGCCCAGACGTCCTCTGGCTTATAGCGCCTGTAGGTCCACTCCTCCGAGAGTCCGCCGCTTGTCTTGACTAGCATGCCTTCTTCCGTAACCGGCATCGATCTTTCCTCCTGCAGGTGGCGGTTCTGGGTGGCTTGATCGGGCCAGGGAGCGCCAAACTTGATCCAGCGCCGGATCCATTCAATCTGCTCGTCTGCCAGCCGATCGTTTTCCTTTGGGGGCATTTCATAGTCCTCGTCCTTCCATTGAATCGCGGTCATGATGAGGCTTTTTCCCGGATTAAAGGGAACTAGAACATCGTCCGCGGTCTCGCCTCCCTTGAGCAACCCCTCCCGCGTGGTGAGGTTGAGCTCACCTTTCACTTTCTTGCCTTCCTCGCCGTGGCAGGCGTAGCATTTGCTTTCGAGTATTCCGCGTATCTTCAAAGAAAAGAGGCGTTCCCCTTGAGCCCTTTGATCGACTTTGTTCTGTCCGTTAAGAAGAACAGGCAAAAGAGCAAGAGCTGTTAGAAAGAGTCTCATCAAATGATGTTTTTCTTGATCCAGGATTGAGCGGCTTGCAAGTCACGCCGATGAATGGCGTCCACAATAGATTCATGCTCTTGGTAGATTTCCATGTAGTTGGTCAACCGGGAGTAGGCCATTCGCATACGAACGGTAATGCTAAGCCAAATGATTTCCATTTCCTTGGAAGCTTGGGATACCCAGTAACGGTGGAGGGAAAGATCGGTTTCCGCCACCTTCGGAAGATCGGATTTTTCGCAGGCGAGCTTTAGATTTTCAAGCAAACGATTTAGGTGGGTGTCATCTTCCGAATTCCAGTTGGGCAAGACTTTGTTGAGACAGTGAATCTCCAAATCTCGTCTTAGTTTTAAAAGTAGGTCGCGGTCTTCCTTGTCGGGAGGAGAACCAACCCGTACTCCCTTGTTTTGCCTGTAAATCAAGACTCCTTCCTGAGTGAGTTGCAGGAGCGCGTCACGAATCGGACCCCGGCTTATACCGAAGCGTTCGGCCAAGGAGTGTTCTCGGACGGGTTGGTTACTTTCCCATTGCCCCGAAAGCACTTCAGCTCTCAAGGTGTCGCAAATTTCATCTCGTTTTATGCGAGGTTTTTTTAGGGACACAGACATACTTGCATTGTCTCTTTTCGACCCGCAGGGTCAACTCAGATTGTTAACAATCTGAGCTTTTGGATACTTGGGTTAGTTTTGGTATGCCTTCCAACGTGCCTCGAGGGCCTTGGCATCCGTTTTTCCATCCAGGATCACGATGCAGAAGCGCAAGGTGATGCTCTTGCCTGGTTGAATGGACCAACCGGTTTCCTGAACCGGTACGTAATTGAAGAACATCTTGCCGTTGTCCCAAGTGCGGATGCGTTGAGGGGCGTCATGGTTCTTGGGATGACAAAGAACGGCCACGGTGGCGTCTTTGCCTTTCCCCTTCTCGGCGGGGCCATGCATGGCGACCCAGCGGGCTCGGGTGGCGTGGCTGTTGGTTCGGTCCAGTCCTTCGGCAGTCAAGTAGTCGCTGTTCTTCTTGTTCCATGAAAGGGGTGCCCGGTAGGCGAGACCACCGCCGTATCGGTAGGCGGGAAAGATCAACGGCTTCTTTGTAATGTTTTTTTGGGTCAGGTCGTAATCGATTACGTTGGCCCCATCTACGAAGGCCGCATCTACGGACAAGGTTTCCCTCAGGATGACCGTGGGCTCTGCGTCGATGCCGTCGAGGTAGCCGAGATGTTCCTGAATCACGGTGAAACCAGCGTCTCGAGTCTCCTTTACCTTGGCATGCCGGATACGTCCGGTGCGGCGTCCTAGGTTCCAGAAGTCGGGACCTTTCTTACCGTCGTATTTGGTGTTCACCCAAGCATGCCAGAGTCCGATGTGATGATAGTGGTCGGCGGGATGAATGCCAGTCACGATGCCTCCGGATGGGGCGTGCAACGGGTAAATGAAACCGCTGCGGTTATAGATCTGGTCGACGCCTTTCGGGGGCGGTACCTCCGCGATGTGATAGGTGAGGATGGGTGTCTCGCCTCGCACGAGGGTTATCGCCTTTTCGGTTTGCTTGAGGGAGATATTATCCTTAGCCCCTGCTATGAATGCGGCGAAAGCGAATGGCGCCAATAGTAGTAAATGAAGGTTGTTTAGGCTTTTCACATTCTGGAAAAGGACTCGAGACTAAGGGAAAAAATTTAACTTAAAACCAGATTCTTAAGCTGGTTCCCAAGGTCCAGCCTTCGTACACGCGTGCCCCAGCGGAGGAAAGGTCGTCGTACTGAATACCAGAAATTACCTTCAGGTTTTCACCACAGAGATAGTAATTCAATCCCGCGTAAGCACTGTGATGGTTGTCTCCACGTCCACCATTGATATCTAGGGTGGAATCTCTAGCTTCCGCCACGCGGGCATAACGACTGTTTAAGCGTACACCCTCTTTTTCATCGGAACCTTCGTACTGGTAGCGAAGCACGAGCTTGAGCCGATCTTCCAGTAACCAATACATTGGCATAGCCACGATGCCTCCAAAATCGCCTCCGCGGTCCGGATTGGTTTGGGGACCGTTGTTTCCAAACCCGATCGAGGTGTGGAGGGCCCAAGGTCCTTGAGCCAGACGATTGACGAAAGCAATGGCGTAGTCGTTGCCTTTGGCTAACCGCTCTTCGGAAGTTGTGCTGTCTTGACTGTAGAAAGACAGCCAAAAATCTTTTGTATCGAGACTGCTGCCTTCTGAGAAGTCGCCCAGCCAAGATGCATAGTACATGATGCTGTCTTCCCAGCCCCCGATGTAATCGTCATAGGTTCCGGAAAAGACAGCCGTATCGAAAGTGTGTTTGCCCTTCTTCCACTTGATCCAAGCCGCCAAAGGGTTGCCGTTTTCATCATCGGAAGGCCAGAGCTTGTTTGAGAAATCCGAGCGCTCTAGAGCGTTGGTCAAATAGGCGGATCGTTGCCATTCGTCAGCCATGCGTGCGGATCTTCTCCCGTAACCAATTTCCAGGGCATCGGCAAAAGGAACATTCCAAAACTTCCCAGCATCAAAGGTCACGTTGGCGCTTCTGAATGTTTCGTGACCCCATTGACGATAATCGCCCGGATAGTTGTGACGGTCATTGGATAATTGGCTAACCGCTTTGAATTTCCAGTAAGTCGCAAACTTTCCCTGCAAGCCCATCCAGAATCGACGCGTTTCCTCCATTGAATCATCAAAGGACTTTCCATTTCCGTCCTTGCCGTCAACATAACCGTATTGGTGCATATAGCTCAAAAACAGCTTTATGTTCTGCAGACTTTTTGATTCGGGATTATCGTAAAACTTACCTAAGTTTTGAAGCTTTTCGCAGGCAGTTTCTTTTTCTTGAGCGATAAGTTTTGGGAAAAAGAGTGAGAATGCACAGCAGGCCAATAGAACCGTCAGTGACAAAGTAAGGTTTGTATGTTTCATGGATTTCAAATTACATGGTTTGTTGATTCGCAGAATAACATTCGCGAGCCTTTAATTTACATAGTTTCATTTTCATTCATAATATGACAACTCTCGAATACCTAACCCATGGTTTTTTGTCTCGTCATTCGGGGGACAAGGAATTGCTTCAAAAGCAATTGCATTGGACTTTAAGAGTTACTGTAGCCCTCTGCTTTATCGGTCATGGAACTTGGGGTTTAATAACAAAGTCCGGTTGGTTGCCTTTTTTCGCGTCTCAAGGAATTGAAGCTGAGCTTGCTTGGACTTTGCAGCCCTTGATAGGAGGTCTTGATATTCTCATTGCTTTTCTCATTTTGAAGAAACCGAGTAGGGCCATTTTGATGTGGATGTTCCTTTGGGCGCTGTGGACTGCTATTCTTCGTCCACTTGCCGGGAATTTAGAAAAAGTCCAAGTCGATGGTGTATGGATGGTTCAACTAGCTGCGGACTCTATGCACGTGGCTAAGATGCAGACATGGGAATTTTGGGAACGGGCAGGTAATTGGGGCCCTCCATTCATCCTGCTTTTGATGGGCGGAACATTTGCCCTTACTAAAAAGGATTTGCTCTCTCCTTACAAAGAGCCGGTTCTTAAGGAATCTACCATCGACACACTTTTTTTCCTTCTTCGATGTTGCTTAGCCCTTTTGCTGATTGGTCACGCAGGCTTCGGTTTTGCTGTCGAGAAGCAAATGCTGATTAATCATTGGCAATCGATTGGAGTCGATGCCGACATCTCATTCATTCAAAATGTGGGTTATGCAGAGTTTGCCCTTGGAACCTTGGTTTTTGTCACGCCTACCAAACCGTTTATCTTGTTCGCTCTGGTTTGGAAACTATTTACCGAATTCCTTTATGTACCAGCGGACACCGTTTCGGGCATGGGCGTCATTAATATTTTCGAATGGATCGAACGTTGGGGTGATTATGGAATCCCGTTGGCCATGCTCTACATTCTTTCTTAT
>CAWVZQ010000068.1:0-11062 GCA_963934405.1 uncultured Opitutales bacterium
TGGCTACGACCTTGCGGAAACCACCAATTCCTTGCTGCACGGCTTCGTAGACCATGCCCATGCCGCCCTCGGCGATTTTATGGGTGAGCTCGTAGTGGACTTCGTTGAAAATGTGTTTCACTTTTTATAGCATTAGCTACTAAGCTTTGGTATAGGGAAAACCACACGGATAAGGCAAGAACCTTCGCAAAAAAATGGACGTGCTATCTTCAATTGGCGCGACATACGCTTACTCGTTGTTTTTTTCCTCGGAATTTAAGTGTTATAAGCCCCGCCGCGTTGCGTTGACTAATGTTTGGATTAAATGCATTGTGGAAAGAATGATAACATTAACCGACCAAGCTGCAGTTCGAGTTCGCGAAATGGCTGCCGAAGCTGGGGATGCTTCCAAAATGTTGCGTATTTTCGTCGAACCGGGCGGATGTTCCGGTTTCGAGTACGGAATGAGCTTCGACAAACTTAAAGATGGTGACAATTTGCAGGAGTCGAACGGAGTTACTTTCGCCGTCGATACCGATAGTTTGTCCTATCTCGGTGGTTCCGAAGTTCATTTCGACGACGGATTGGCGGGCAAGGGGTTCGAGATTCGCAATCCCAATGCTCAATCGACTTGTGGTTGCGGAAAGTCATTTAGCTAAATGATAAGTTTTCGTAGCTAGACCTAGTCCTTTTTTAACGAAAATTATACTTTTTTCTAAGGAATACGGCTTTCCGCCGTCATAAAGGCTGAACGACTTTAATTCTAACAAGCCGCGAATGGTAGTTTTAGATCAAAAGATTGAGATCCTTGCCTTTTACTTGGGAGGCTTGACTTTACATGCCTGCTCGTGTGTCTTGTAGCTTACCAATACTTCCTGACCAAGCATCATTTGAATATGAACATTATGCGATTCCATATCTTCGCCCTTGCGTCTGCGTTCTTCGCCCTGAATTCGGGCCTTGTGGCACAGGATCTGCCCGGTTCCCCACTTCCCGGGAAACCTACGACTACGGTTCCCGCCGGAACAGGTACCGGCATTCTCCCCGCTGCAGGTACTGACGCACCGCCACCCCCCGGCGGGAAACCGAAAGCCGAAGCTGCAGAAGTCGATGCCGCCACGGCTAAGGAATTAAAGGATGTCATTTCGAGCAACCTATACGCCTGTTCAAAGAGAAATCTGACGATGGCGATGGGGACGATACATCCTGAATCCCCCACCTTCGAAAGTTCTCGCGACATGATGCGCTACATTTTCGCCCGACTTCGCCTCAAGTATACCTTGGAAAAGACCGAAGTTATTGACGTCCGTGGGGACGAGGCTCGAATTAAAGTCACGCAAGCGACACAGAAAATTTCGGGTAACGCCGCTTTCCGCGATAATCGTGTCACCATCATCCACACCCTCAAACGAGATGGTCAAAAGTGGAAAATGTTTAGCTCCGAAGCTCAGTCCATCCAATTTTTCGAGTACTAGAGCAAAGGTTCGGCGGTCGGATTTTTGGCGGATTTAAATTCGCCTCACATTTTGGCTAAAGTCTCGATCCCCAAAAGGTTCAACCCTGTTTCCAGAATCAACAAAGTTCTGGCACAAAGTAGCGAACGGCGGGCTCGCACGTCAGATTCATCGACCAGCACTTTGTCGGCGTTGTAGAAAGAGCTGAAGTCGGTAGC
Source organism: uncultured Opitutales bacterium (assembly GCA_963934405.1). GTDB lineage: Bacteria > Verrucomicrobiota > Verrucomicrobiia > Opitutales > Seribacteraceae. Next base: position 1,652 of record CAWVZQ010000068.1, read on the forward strand.
CAGTTCGTACAAGTATCCGCAGAGGTGATGTGGTTTCAGTTCACGCTTAGTTTGTTCGAGAACGGAAGGAAAATAAATCAACTTTCGGGCAAGAACGTTTTCGGACTCGGTGACGAGAACCGAAGCATCCTCCTCGCCGAATCCGGGTTCGATTTCCAGTTTACGAAAAATGCTTCGGATGCGGGCGACGGCATATTGGAGGTAGGGTGCGGTATTCCCCTGAAGGGCAAGCAACTTGTCCCATGAAAAAACATAGTCTAGCGTACGGTCCTGAGAGAGGTCGGCGTAGCGAACGGCACCTAAACCGATGATGCGGGCACGTCTTTCCATCTCGGATTCGTCGAGTTCTGGATTCTTCTGCCTCACGATGACCTTTGCCCGAGAAATGGCTTCGTCGAGAAGATCGAGAAGTTTTACGGGTTGTCCCTCCCGTGTCTTGATGGCCTTGTTGTCTTCGCCTAGGATTGTGCCGAACCACACGTGGCGAAGGCGTGGCACCGTCTTTCCCTCGGCGGCAAACCACTTTTCAGTGGTGAGAAACAGTTGAGAGAAGTGATCTTGCTGGCGACCGTCCGTTACGTAAACAATCTCCTCGGCGCCCAGTTTATCCACGCGATAGCAGACGGTGGCGAGATCAGTGGTGGCGTAGTTGCTGGCCCCGTCGGACTTCCGAACAATGAATGGCTGCTTGGCGAAACGCTTGTGTTCCTGATGGAAGACGACCATCGCCCCATCGCTCTCCTCGCAAATGTCGTGTTTGGTTAATCCCTCGTAGACGGCATTCACTTTGTCCCGGTAGAAGCTTTCGCCAAGGATTTCGTCGAAACGGATGCCAAGCCTATCGTACACCTTGGAAAAAGAGGCTAAGCTTATCGCATTCACCTTTTCCCATATCGCCAAGTTTTCCTTTTCCCCTTGCTGAAGCTTAACGAGTTCGGAACGAGCTTCCTTGCGTAAAGATTCGTCTTCGCCGATCAACTGGTTTCCCTCGCGATATAAATCTTCAAGCTCGGCAATACCGTCTTCACCGAGACCGTCTAGATTGATCGTTGATCGTTTTATTGCAAGGATGAGGATGCCGAATTGCGTGCCCCAGTCACCAACGTGATTGTCTCGCGTCACTTCGTTTCCGCCAAAATTGAGGAGGCGTGCAATGACGTCGCCTATTATTGTAGATCGGATATGCCCCACATGCATCTGCTTCGCTGTATTCGGAGAAGAAAAATCAACCACCACCTGAAAAGGCTTACGACCTTTTTGGAAGGCCTTGCGGAAATCCTGAATGCTTGAATACTTTTGCATCCAAGCCATTCGAAAGGCCGGAGTGAAGCGGAAATTCAGAAAACCAGGTCCTGCAATATCCACATCCAGTGATTCGTCCTCTCCAAGTGCTTCCATCAGCCTTTCGGCCATTTCCCTGGGATTCAAGCCATGCTTCTTGGCAAAGGGAAGGACTCCATTGGCTTGATAATCGCCGAAACGAAGGTCGGCAGGGCGTATCTCCGGAGAGAAGTCCTCGTCGAATCCATCGGTGCGAGAAGCGGTTTCGCGTAGGGTACGATCAAGCGCCCCGTTCAAATCGTAGCTAATTTGCATGTGGTCGGCTATCCAACGCCTGAGAGGGAAAGCGTCAAGCGGTCTTTTCGATCAGTAAAAAAAAGCTCGACATTCTGCATCATAATCGATTAATAAATAACACCTTGTAACTACCCCCGCAACAACTAGACCTAGTCCCTGGAGGCTTTTTATATGTCTAAGGCAAGTAATTATTCTCGAAAAAACACCAAACCGTCCTTTACCTACTTAATCGAGAAAAAACGGGACGGAGGAGAGTTCTCCGAATACGAAATCCGTTTTTTGGTTGATTCGATTCTCGACGATGAAATGCCCGAGTTTCAGCAGGCAGCTTGGGTCATGGCTGTCTATTTCCAAGGGATGTCCGCTCAGGAAACAGCTACGTTTGCCGAGGAAATGATGCTTTCGGGAGAGGTAATCGAGCTGGACGACGTGTCTCGTCCCAAAATCGAGAAATATTCTACGGGAGGAGTGGGGGACAAGACGTCGTTGGTTCTCGGTCCTCTGGCTGCCGCTGCTGGGGTTGCCATGCCCATGATGAATGGGATCGACGAGGAGTTTCTCATCTCCGGGTTGGATAAGTTATCGTCCATTCCTCAGGTTAAGACGTCCTGTGATATCGACGAGTTCGGTGCGCAAGTGAGAAAAGTCGGTTGTATTTTCGTTGAACGTCACAAGGAGATTTCACCTGTCGAGTCTCTTCTCTATACACTTAGAAAGAAAATTGGGGCGATACCTTCCATACCTTTCATCACGGCAGGAGCCATGAGTCGCAAACTCGCTTCTGGCGCAGAAGGAGTTGTGGTAGACGTCAAATGGGGCAAAGGTTCCTTTATTAAGAATCCAGAGGATGCCAAGCAACTTGCCCGATCCCTTACCCGTGTCGGTCGATCTTTGAAAAGGCGTTGCGTCGCTCTTGTAACCGATGCCAATCAGCCTCTCGGTACTTGCGTGGGCACTGCCCTCGAGATCAAGGAAGCCATTGAATTGTTGAAAGGTGAAGGTCCTGAAGACTTGCAAGAGCTCGTCATGAAATTGGGCATGGAAATTGTTCGGCTAGCAGGCGTTGCAGGCTCAACTCTTTCTGCCAAGCAAACGGTGCGACAGCATTTGGAAGACGGTTCCGCCCTCGAGAAATTCAAAGAAATGGTGGAAGCGCAAGGGGGGAAGACAGACTGTATCGACGACCCCGAAAAGCTTCCTCAGGCCAAACACGTCAAAAAACTCCCGGCACCCAAACGTGGTTACGTTCACACCATTGACTCCGGGCAATTAGCTCGCGGCGTGCACATGCTGGCTTTTGACGACAAAGGCAAGTTGGACGGCGCTGCAGGAGTGGCTGAACTTTGCAAGGTCGGCACCCAAATGAAACAAGGTGAGCCTCTCATGCAAATCCACTACAACGACGAAGCCCGCCTCGAAGCGGCCATGGAATACTTCAAGGCAGCTTATCGCCTTGCTCCCAAGCGTCCTAATCCCGCGCCCTTGGTTGTCGAGCGAGTGGCCTAGGTTTTATTTTGCAGTCAGTAAGTACTGGAATCTGTAGACTTTAGATGCTCCCCTTAGAGGGTTAGCTACAAGTTAACTTAGGCGCGACCGAGGTAAGAACCGTTTGCGGTACTTACCTTTATGACTTCATCCTTCTTAATGAATAGAGGGACTTGAACAATCATTCCGGAAGCAATGGTAACGGGTTTCTGAACATTGCTGGCCGTGTCTCCCCGGACTGCATCCGGAGCCTCTATTACCGTTGCCTCAACGGAAGCGGGTAGTTGCAACCGAATGGCTTTTCCTTCTATCAACAGTACGTCATAGGAGTTGCCTTCCACTAAAAACCGTTTGTCGTCCCCGATGAGGACCTCGCCAAAAAGAGTGTCCTCATAGCTTTCAGTATCCATGAAGTGATAGCCATCTGCATCATGATAACTGTATTCAAGCTTTACGGTACTTGTGTGAAGAAACTCTACGTTGTCGGTGGAACGAAACTTTGTCGTAGTGGTGGAACCGCTTTCTAGATTTCGTAAAGTGGTTTGCACAAAGCCGGCTTGACGACCTTGGGTGCGATGCAACATTTCAAGGACTAGGTGAGGGGCGGTTTGATATACGATTACTCGCCCTTTTCGAATGTCGGTAGGTGATGGCATGAATTCAGTTGTTGCTAGAGTAGTGGTTTAAAGACCAAATGGGTACTGGATTCCGGTAAACTTGCCAACCATCTTTCTTTATAAATTTCTTTTCAAATGTCTATCGTTGCCTCCACCATTGAACTGATATCATGGAATGTGAATGGTCTTCGGGCTTGTCGAAAAAAAGGCTTCGACGAATTTATTCGCGAGCGCAACCCCGACGTCGTCTGCCTTCAGGAAGTGAAGCTTAATCCGAGTTGCATTCCTGAGGATGATTTCGGGTATGCTTTTCGTCGCTATCACTTGGCTGAGAAACCCGGTTATTCGGGTACGGCAGTTTTCGCTAAGGAGGAACCGCTGTCAGTATCCATCGATATTCCGGGGGATGACTCGCATTCGGGAGAGGGACGCGTCATTACTTGCGAATTCGATGGATTTCACCTAGTGAACACCTATGTCCCCAATGCAAAGGGGGATCTGTCTCGGCTCGAGTATCGACACCGATCGTGGGATCCCGCCCTCCGATCCTACCTCCGAGAACTTCGGAAAACGAAGCCGGTTATTCTTTGCGGGGATTTAAACGTCGCTCACATGGAAATAGATTTGGCCAATCCTAGGACGAACAGGACGAACGCAGGATTCACGAATGAAGAACGGGAGGGAATATCCAAGCTTCTTCAAGACGGGTTCCTTGATACTTTTCGCCATCTTCATCCCGATGTATCGGACGCCTATTCGTGGTGGTCTTATCGTGCCGGAGCCCGAGCTCGTAACGTAGGATGGCGAATAGACTACTTTGTCACGTCGGAAGATCTTTGCCCCTCACTTCGAGACGCCTTCATCCTACCCGAAATTCATGGTTCCGACCATTGTCCCGTAGGCATTCAGCTCACTCGTGGCTAAAGTCTTTAAAGCGTTAGCTGAAATCGTCGATACATCCTGTAATCATCTCGGCAGCACCAACCCGAATCGGTGAAATCTCCTATAGCCGGCATGGACGAACGATATCTAGGACGCGCTCTTGAACTTGCCCAGGAAGCTTGGGGCGAAACACATCCCAACCCGATGGTAGGCGCGGTAATCGTCGAAGGTAACGAAATTGTATCGGAAGGATACCATGCTCGAGCAGGTGATCGGCATGCTGAAATCGTAGCTCTCGAGAATCTTGGCAGACCACTGCGCTCCGATGCCGTCCTCCATGTCACCTTAGAACCGTGTTCTACAAGCGGCCGGACAGGTTCCTGCGTGGAAGCCATTATCGAAGCAAACTTCAGGCGGGTTATGGTTGGGACGCGTGATCCTAATCCCGTCCATGCAGGGCGAGGTTTGGACAAACTCCGTGAAGCCGGTATCGAAGTATGCGAGATCGAAGGACCGCTTGCCGATGACTGTTTGGAACTGAATCTTATCTTCAATTATCAAATTGTTCATAACCAGCCCTTGTTTGCACTCAAGTTGGCCGTGACTAAGGACGGCAAGATCGCGGAACAGCATGGAAAACCAAGTGTAATTACAGGTAAAGAGGCTCGTGCCGATGTCATGCGTTGGCGCAGGCTTTTCCCGGCAATTGCCATTGGCGCGGGAACTGTGTTGTCGGACAACCCGAGTCTCACTGCACGCTTGCCAAACGGTGACTGGTGTCCTCGCCGCATCATCCTTGACGGCAAACTGTCCTCCGTCCCGGAGACGGGAATATTGCCAAAGGTGTATTCGGATAACTTTAGTAAAAGTACCCTTGTCGTTACCGATAAAGCTAGCTCGGATACCGATCTTCGTCGTGCCCGCCTCATCGATGAAGGTGTCACTATTCGCGAACTACCATTGGATTCCGGGGGTAGTTTTTCCTACTCTACTCTTCGAGATATTCTAGCCCATGAGGGTCTCACGGGCGTCTATTTTGAGGGTGGAGCCAAAGTTGCTCATCAAATGCTAAGGGAAAAAGCCCTCGACTATTTGTTTTGGTATCAATCACCAAAAATATTTCCCAATGCCGATGCAGTTAAGGTTCCTCCGCTTACTGACTTTCCACTTCCTGAAAAAGTTCAATCCACAAAACTAGGAGAAGATTTGTTGATTCGTGGATTTTTGAACTTCTCAAATTGAGAAACATCCACTTTTCATGAAAATCTATCTCGCTTCTGGAAACCAACACAAACTCAGTGAGTTGCGAATCGCTCTTCAACAAGCAGGGCTTGATGGTTGCGAGGTCTTTTCTGCAGATCTTATTGGAGGCATGCCCGTAGTCGATGAAACGGGAGACACCTTTGAGGCCAATGCAATCCTTAAGGCGGAAGCCCTTCGTCCGCAAGGCTCCGAGGAGGCTTTCTATCTAGCCGACGACAGCGGGATAGAGATCGATCACCTTGATGGACAACCGGGCATTCGTTCGGCCCGTTACGCCGGCGATACCTGCAGCGATAAGGCAAACAATGAAAAAGTTCTCAGCGAGATGACGGAAGTCCCCGATGGGGAAAGAGGTTGTCGATTCCGTTGTGTCCTCGCACTTGTGGGCGAAGGATTATGCAAAACTTTTTCTGGGACATGCGATGGCACTCTTCTTCAGGAATACAGAGGTACGGGTGGTTTTGGCTACGATCCTCTTTTTCTTCCAAAAGAAAGCGACAGCACTTTTGCTGAAATATCTTCCGAGGAGAAAGCTAAAATCAGCCATCGAGCTCGAGCCTTAGGCAAACTTATGGAATATCTTCGAGAACGACTTGCCTTGAACTAGGAAAACCGTTTTTAGACCAAATCGAGGCGTGTTTACTTCGCCTTGATCGCTCCTACTTTTTTCCAACGACCGGTTTTTCCCGAATCAAGTACGGCTTCGCAGATGTACTGGGTTTCGAGAGCATCCCGGAAATCGGGTCGGAGTGGGCGTTTCTTGCGGGAACTGAGGCCTTCCACGAAGTCTGCGAACTGATTGATGAAGGTGTGCTCGTAACCTATGTTTAACCCGGGTACCCACCACTTGTCCATGTAGGGGTGGTCGCCGTCGGTGACGTGGATGGAGCGCCAACCGCGGGTCTGCTTGTCCTCTTTGTCGTACTCGTAGTAGTCGAGTCGGTGCAGGTCGTGAAGGTCCCAGGCGAGGGAACCGTCGGCTCCGTTGATTTCGAAGGTATAAAGAGCCTTGTGTCCGCGAGCGTAACGGGTGGACTCGAAGATGGCGAGGGAGCCGTTGGCGAACTTGGCGAGGAAGGCACAGGCGTCATCAATGGTCACTTTTTGCTTCTTACCAGTTGCACTGTGAATCCTTTCCTTAACGAAAGTTTCCGTCATGGCGGAGACTTCCACGATGGGGCCATTGAGCCAAATTGCAGTGTCTATACAGTGTGCGAGTAGGTCGCCCGTGACGCCGGAGCCGGCCACCTTGGCGTCTAGCCGCCAGAGGCCTTCACCGCCCTGAGGAAGGTCCGCATCGATGGTCCAGTCCTGAAGGAAGTTGGCCCGGTAGTGGTAAATTTTACCAAGACGCCCCTCGTCGATAAGGTTTTTGGCCAGAGTGACGGCTGGAACACGTCGATAGTTATACCAAACCATATTTGGCACCCCGGCTTTCTCGACCGATTTGACCATGGCCTCGCCCTCCTTGCAATTGAGAGCCAAAGGCTTTTCGCAAAGGATGGCCTTGCCAGCTTCCGCCGCGGCGATGGCGATGTCATGGTGAACGTTGTTTGGAGCAGCAATATCAATGACGTCTATATCGTCTCTCTCGATCAATTTGCGCCAGTCCGTTTCCACTGATTCGTATCCCCACTGGTCGGCAAAGGCTTCGGCTCGATCCTTGTTCCTAGCACAAACTGCAGCTAACTGAGGCTCATACTTCAGATCGAAGAAATTGGACACCTTTCGGAAGGCGTTGGAGTGAGTGCGTCCCATGAAGCCATAGCCGATGAGACCGATGCGAAGAGGTTTTTTATTAGCCATTTTAAAAATGATAGGGAGTTACATTTATTAAAGAATTCGGAAAAACCTTAACAAAAGATCCATACCCGTTTGAGCATGAATCTAATGTTAAGAAGCAATTATCTAAATTTTTGGATAATTTAAAGTTCAACCGGTTTGTAACCGCCCTTTTTCTTGAAGTAGAGAATGAGACCGATGTAGCAAATCATCATAAAGAACGGGAAGACCGCTACGCTTGCGAGCGAGCCTTGCTTCCCCTTTTGGATGTCTGCTTCAACTGCGGGTTTAGTCTTTTCGTCCAGTTCTTTAACTTTCTCACTGTCAACAGCAGTATAGTCACCAAGAAAATAGGTGTCGTCCTTTGATATTTTTTCGTAAACTCCAGACCCTTCGTCAACGGAAAGTTTGATTGAATCTTCCGTCATCTTGCCAATAACGGGACCACCCAATATTCCAACGGCAAGCATCCCGATGCCGGCGATTGCGTTTAGGGTGAGCGCTCCTCCCTTAGGACATTGCTCGGAGACAACTCCCAGAGTGGTTGGCCAGAAAAACGTTTTTCCGAAACCGTAAAGAGTTGCACACGCAAAAATCATGAACATGCCTGTTGCGAAACTAAGAAGATAAAGGCCGGCAATCGCAAGAATTGCGGAAGCGGCCAACAGACCTAGAGGGGTTAACTTTTCGACAATCGGGCCAGCAAACCAAAACCTTAAGACCATCATGATGGCAGAAGTATAAATCAAGACCCAAAGTGGATTGTGTCCGGCTTCCTTCATGGGTTCTTCCATGAGGCCGGTGATTGCCCCATCCGTACCTAATTCGGTGGTAGCGAGAGGAATCATGATGATGCACATGAAAATCAATAGCGGACGACCGAGTGATTTGCAGAAAAAACCATAGCCAACGGTTACTGCTGCAGTTAGTCCATAAACTACACCGTCAGTCCATTCGAATACCATGCCGAGCTGCCTAAAGATCAAATAACTTGCAATGAGAGCTCCGATAGCTCCGAATTCGGCGAGCATCTCCTGATAGGTTGTTCCAGAAGAAACTCGCTCGTTTACTGGAAAGCGAGCCTTGAAGAGCATGACCAGATAGATGATCGCCGGAATGGCGATAAGATAGATTAAAATTCTCCAGTCCTCGGCGGCTTGTTGACCAAGCATGATGGTAAGAATACCGCCGACGACTAACCCTCCGGGCCAACCTGCGTGAAGAATGTTGAGCCACTTGGTTTTGTCCTTGCTGAACATGGTTGCCACAACAGGATTGATGAAGGCTTCAACAGTTCCGTTACCAAGCCCAAGAATTATGGATCCTGCATAGAGATAATTATAAGCTTCTGCCTGTGCAGCCTTGAGAGCTTCGCCAGTGAGACCTTCGGCTGAAACAATGCCGTATGCTTGAAATGCAAGAAATGCATACAGCGCGTAGCAGATGAAACTGAAAAACATCGCGGCTCTGTAGCCGATTTTATCGATAATCAAACTGAAAACAATTATACTTATAGCAAAAGGCCAGATTCCAGCTCCGAAAAGAACTTGCCCTTGAACTTGATCCAAACCAAAGGTCTCTGGCCAAAAGGATGGCACGTTGACCAGAAAAGCCCTGGTAATGAAGGCGAAGGCCGTAGTAATGAGGGCGATGAAGCACCCCCAAAATAATTTCATGTCAGGTTCGGAATCTTGATTACTCATGACTAGTTGTTTCGCTGGTTTACGACAATATGGAGTCGTTTGTTTAGTTGTATGAAACGATTGATGTTTAAGAATTTTTTGCAAGCTTGAAAAAGAGCGTG
>CAWVZQ010000069.1:0-11019 GCA_963934405.1 uncultured Opitutales bacterium
TATTTGGTTCGTTGCAAGGACGACAGCTTGTATGCGGGAGTTGCTCTGGATGTTGTTCGTCGTTTGGAAGAGCATCGCGAAGGGAAGCGTGGCGCCAAGTACCTCCGGGGTCGTGCACCACTTGAATTAGTCTTGAGGCGCGAACTCGGCGACAGAAGTCTTGCTCTCAAGGTGGAGCTGAGGATTAAAAAGCTTTCGCGAAAAGCGAAGGAAAACATGATTGAGAACCCTCAGGTAATCGACGAAATCGCTCATGCCTGCCTAGAGGATGCCTCTTGATGGGCAAAAAACATTCTTTCTTCATCGATGGTTTTTCTCTTGCCGATTCGATTTATCGAAAAGTAAGTTCTTCCTCTTTCACCCTTTCTTCAAAACTCCATAATCAATACAACCATGGCTAAGAGCTACGTTCATACTACTCATTACTCGCGCCGCGCATTCTTGGGAGCTTCCGCTTCCTCGGCATTCGCCTTTACTTTTCTCCCCAGTCGCGTCTTCGGCGCCAATGATCGTCTCCAGATTGCAGGCATCGGCGTAGGAGGCAAAGGCAAGAGCGACTTTGACCATGCTTCCAGTCACGGCGACGTGGTGGCCGCTTGCGACGTTGACTCCCGTCGTCTGGATGTTTCCCTGCGCAAGCATCCTTCCGCCGCCAAGTTCAGCGATTACCGCGACATGCTCGATAAGCACGGGGACAAGATTGATGCCCTCAATGTCAGCACGCCCGACCATCACCATGCTCCCGCCGCCATGCGCGCCATGGAGCAAGGCATCCACGTTTACGTGCAAAAGCCGCTTAGTCATACCGTCTGGGAAGCTCGCCAAATGCGCTTGTTGGCCAAGAAGAACAAGATTTGCACGCAGATGGGCAATCAAGGCACTGCCGAGAATGGTCTTCGAGCCGGTGCGGAGTTCGTGCAAAAAGGTGGTCTAGGCAAGGTGAAGGACGTGTATGTCTGGACGAATCGTCCCGTGTGGCCACAGGCTCCCGGTGTTACGGAGCGATTCAAGGAAACGCCCCCGGTTCCGGAACACATTGATTGGGATTCTTTTATCGGGCCTGCTCCCATGCGTCCTTACCATCCGAACTACACCCCCTTCAAATGGCGCGGTTGGTGGGATTACGGTACGGGAGCCCTCGGCGACATGGCCTGCCACACGGCCAACCTCGCCTACATGGCCTGTCAATTGACCCAGCCCAACGAGATCGAAGATGCCGGCACCGGTCCAATCAATTCCGAGACTTATCCCGCTTGGTCCTCCATCAAGATGAAGTTTCCCGAGGCCAACGGTCGCGGTCCCATCGACTTCCATTGGTATGAAGGCAAGGTGGATCTTAAGAAAAAGAATTTGCCTCCCATGGATTTGTTCCATGGCGAAAAACCCACAAACAGCGGTTCCTTGATCATTGGGGACAAGGGTATTCTGTATTCCCCTAACGACTACGGCTCTCGCTGGAAAGTGTACGCCGATGGCAAATGGAAGAATTCCAACGAGGTCGACATGCCCAAACCCTACATCCCGCGCAACGGCCGTGGAGACGGAGGAATGAAGGAAGAATGGGTAAAGGCCATCCGCGAGGGCAAGCCCGAGATCGCCATGTCCAACTTCGAGTACTCCGCCAACCTCACCGAGGCCATTCTTCTCGGGAATCTCGCTATGCGAGCCGGAGGCAAGTTCTCTTGGGATGCCGACAAACTCAAGGCAGGAAGTAAAGAGGCCCAGCAGTACGTCTCTAAGAAGTACAGAAAAGGCTGGGAAGTGGTCGGGGTTTCTTCCTAGGCTAATTCAGTTTGGTTGCGGCTTTCATGCCGCAAGTTTTTCAACAGACGCCTTCCGGTTTGCCGGAGGGCGTCCGTGTTTACTTCGGATGCCTTCTTCTCATTATGAGGTTTTCCTCCCCATTTGTCATTGCGAGGAGTGGAACGACAAAGCAATCCAGCCGAATCGTCAGGGAGACATTGAAATTAAACTGGATTGCCGCGTCAGCCCTGTAGGCTTCCTCGCAATGACAATCGAGTGATGTTCCGGATTACCCAGAATTAAATGCTGTTTTTCCAAAAGAAAAAGGCGACCCGCTCACGCAGGTCGCCTTTTTGAAAGTTTGCGTCTGATGTTTCGCCCAGTTTCTAGAAGCGGAAGGTCAAGTTGCCCATGACTTGCTCACGATCCCCGAAACCGCCCTCGGCGCCTATTTCTATATGCTTTGTAAGGTTCAGCGAACCACCGACGAGGAAGTTCCATTCTTCCTCGGCGTGTTGCTTCACATCATAATCAACAGTGGCGGGAGGAAAGGGAACAGTTCCAAGTTGATGTTCGTCTACGTCTTGATGCATGCCGCCAATCCATATGGAACCCTTGAGATTACCAATATTTCCAGTCGTTCCGATACGAGGGCTGATTGTGTGTGTAGTGATTTCGGAAGCGCTGATGTCGAGGTCGGCTTCGGTGTAACTGTAATCCAATGTTCCCCACCAGCGACCCTTGGAGTAAGCTAGAATTACACCCGCTCCGTAAACATCTCCTTCATAGCTAATTGGAGGGAAATTAGTTAGTGCCGCAGTGACTGCTGCCGAGGTGGCATGAGTTGTGCCAATCACCTTGTTGTCGCCTTCTACTTTGCCACCGACCCCATAGATGTTTAGGAAGGGTAGAATCCATGCATCTAGCCTCACTAATCTTACCTCCACATCCGATTCAACTTTGTCGGCGGTCAGATCAATTGTGGTGGAGCTAGTGGGGTCAGCTGCCAACGCGGCAGCTGCAACAAGATCGGGGACTGCTACGAGGGCTAGGAATCCATCAACCACATTGGTGTCGATGACGGCAACAATGGGATTTATCGCAGTGATGGATATACTGTCGGTCAGCATGTCTTGCTCTTGAGTGTAGCCCGTAATACCGATGCCGAAGGGCAGCGGCAGGTCGGCGTCGCCTGCCAGCTCCTTGTTTAGCGGAAGGAAGTCGGACCAGCGTTCCGTGTCGTCTGCGCTGGCGTTGTCGTCCTGCGCGAAGATTTGTTGTGCGAATCCTAGGGTGAGGATCGCGAGGAAGAGGGAGATTTTCTTTTCCATGGCGTTTTTAGATTTGGTTGGTTTGGTACAAGAATGGTATGGAAGTGATTAATTATTTAGTTGGAAACGGATGCAAGGTTTATTTCATTTTGCCTATTCTTTTTCGCTAGATGTTGTAAGGCAGGCTTAAGCCCGAACCACCATCCCGCCAGTCCCAGAGCGAATCCCGTGAGTGCGTCCCACAGGAAATGCTGCTTGGTCGTTAGGGTGCTGAGAGCTAGGGCAGTCCAAAGAATCCATAGGGCCATTATTCGCAACTTGCGGCCTTCGCGTGCCCACCAATGAGTCATTCCAATGGCAGCCAGAAAGGTTTGGGCGACATGCAGACTAGGCCAGGAGTTGAAGGGGCGATCCAGCCAGTGGAATCCGGCGTAAAACGGACCCAAGCTCCCTTCCGTTGCACCCAAGCTCAAGGCTTGCGCACGCAGATCCACTTGGGCGGGGAATAGCAAGAATACGAGGTAGGCGAACCAACTGGCCAAGGCTATGAACTGTATGGTGACGAGCAATTCGCGATGACCGTCTTTTGTCTTTGGGGCGGCAAGTGGCAAGGCGAGGTAAAAAAGAAAAATGGTATAGTACACGAATATGGTCCATGGAACAAAGGGGATGACGTGATCGAGGTAGCGACCGTCGGCCAATACGAAGACGGACTTGGGATCCCATATCGTTACTCCACGAAAGGAGGCGATCCAGTTGGTAAGCTGATAGGGTGATAGCAAGACCAGCATTCCTAAAGTTGCGAGGGGAGGGAAGAGGCGTCCTTCCCGATGGTTCCGTAGTTTCCATAAGGGAGACCAAACCTTCCACACTCTTGTCCCCACAGGACCTTCGCTTACGAAGGCGTGAGGTATTGCAGAGTTCTCTTCACTATTAGGAGACATAACGAGAGCTAAACTGTTACCTGACCGGGCTTATTGTAAACTCCAAAAGAAGGGTAGGGGAGAACAGGTCAGTTTTGATTATGCTTCCTTGGGAAACCCTTGTCGGCATACCTGCCTTACGAATCGTCGATAACCGTAAAGCCCGATGGAGGTGTGTCGTGCATCGGTGGTTGCGGGCCATGGACCCCCGTGATGCGTGGACTGTGTGGGGACGACACCGGGTGGGAATCCGTTCCAGAGCACACGCCCTGCTTTTTGCTCGAGAACCGGGAGTAGATCGTCCACCAGCTTTTTGTCGCTCTTTCCTACATGTAGGCTCGCGGTAAGGTTTCCCTCTAATTGCCGAGCAAGCTCTAACAATTCCTTCTCGTCCTTTGCCTTGATGATGAGGGAGGTTGGGCCGAATGCCTCTGCCCGCAAATCGGGGTCTGCGATGAAGCTCCTTGCTTCGGTTGCGAACAATCGAGAAGTCGCTTCGTTCCGCGAAATTTCGGGAGAGGTTTCGGACTCGGCGAGCAGTTCCGCTTTTTGGGCAAGGGTCTTTGTGCTCGTTTCGTAGTTTTCCCGAATGCCCCGGTTGAGCATGGCTACGGGTGGTTTCGCTCGAGTGGACCCCGTTACTTTCGAAAGAAAGTTTTCGATGCCGGGTTCATCGATTAGAACGAGTGCCCCGGGCTTGGTGCACATTTGGCCCGCGAACAAGTTTATGGCTTCAACGTATCCCCTTGCGATTTCCTCACTGCGTTCCCGTATGGCTCCCGGAAGAATGAAAATCGGATTGAGGCTTCCCATTTCGGCATAGAATGGAATGGGTTCGTTTCGCTTAGCGGCGATAGTGGCCAGTGCTCGACCTCCTTTCAGGGAACCCGTGAAGGCAACTGCCTTGGTGAGTGGATGCTCCACCAATTCGCGGCTTACTCGGTGGTCGATCCCTTGCAGTAGCGAGAAGGTTCCCGAAGGCATGTCCGTTTTCATTGCTGCCTCCTTCACGATTTGCCCGAGTTTCGCACAGGTGCCGGGATGTCCGGGATGAGCCTTGACTATGACCGGGCATCCTACCGCGAGTGCCGACATCGTATCCGTTCCAACAACCGAAATGGCCAAGGGGAAATTGCATGCGCCGATTACGACTACCGGACCAAGGGGTAGATTGTCGCTTTGCAGCCCGGGTTTTGGAATGGGGATGCGGTCCGGTTCCGCTTCATCTGAGTGTGATTCACGCCAATCTTCTGATCGGGCGAGCTTGGCGAAAAGTCTGGTCTCGTTCGCTGTTCGCTCAAGTTCCATCCCTAGGCGTGGAAGGCCCAACGAGGTTTCCCCGTCGGCGAGGGAAATGATTTCCTCGGTATTCTGTTCCAGTATGTCGGCGATCGTTTCTAGGAAAGTCGCTCTGCTTTCGCCTGAAAGCTTTCTAAAAGAATGGAAGGCCTCTGCGGCGGCCCGCAGGGTCATGTCGACTTCTGCCGTGGTAGCGTCGGGGAAGGCTTCGTTCACCGAAAGGGAAACCTTATAGGTCCATGTTCTCGTAAATAGCGGCGATTTTCTTTATCGATAGCGCAAAGGCGGCAGTTCGACGGTCGTTGATCTTGTCGTTGGAGAGATGTACTTCGCGGATTTCCCCGTAGGCTTCACGCATGGTGTCGTCGAGACCCGAGCGAACCAAGGTGAGTTCGTCCGGTCCGGTCAGGAGGCTGTCGCGGGCTGCGCCTTCGACAGGTTTCCCGAGAGCTTGCTCGAGAACGTCGATGATGGCTTGTCCTTGTGCTTCCTCGTAGCGGCGATCCATGCGGCCGAAGCGAACGTGCGAGAGGTTCTTGAGCCACTCGAAGTAGGAAACCGTGACCCCGCCGGCATTGAGGTAGGCATCGGGCAGGATGAATACGCCTTTTTCGTTGAGGATGCGGTCGGCCTCATAGGAGACGGGACCGTTGGCCGCTTCGGCAATGACCTTCGCCTTAATGTTTCCCGCATTTTCTTGTGTAATGACGCCTTCCATGGCGGCAGGTACTAGAATGTCGCACGGATGCTCCAAGAGTTCAGCTCCCCCGGGAACGAATTGAGCTCCCGAAAAACCTTCCATACAGCCCTTTTCCTGTTTGTGAGCGAATACTTCCTCGACTGACAGACCGTCTTCGTTCAGCAGAGCTCCGTCTCTTTCGAGGATGGCAATTATCTTTGCGCCGTCTTCTTCCTCAAAAAACTTTGCGGCATGATAACCGACGTTGCCGAGACCTTGAACGATTATTTTCTTCCCCTCGAGTGTCCCTTCGAGCCCGGCGACCTTTACGTCGTCAGGGTTGCGGAAAAATTCGCGAAGGCCGTATTGAACGCCTCGGCCGGTGGCTTCGGTTCTGCCTTGGATTCCGCCAAAATGAACTGGTTTGCCCGTGACGCAACCGCGCGCGTTTATATCTCTGGGGTGAAGCCGTTGGTACTCGTCGGCCATCCACGCCATCATTTTTTGCCCTGTGCCCATGTCTGGAGCGGGAACGTTTAGGCCGGGACCGATGAAGCCGCGCTTGTCCAGTTCCTGAGTGAAACGACGGGTGATGTGCTCGAGTTCATCTTGCGTGTATTTTTTCGGGTCAATTTTTAATGCGCCCTTGGAGCCACCGTAGGGAACGTTCACGATGGAGCACTTGTAGGTCATTAGGGCCGCGAGGGCCTCCACCTCCTGCTGGTCGGAAAAGGTGGCGTAACGTATGCCGCCCTTCACGGGGAGGACGTGCTCGCTGTGGGTGGCTCGCCAACCCGTAAAGACTTCATACCCTCCACGCAACTCTACACCGAATTTCACTTCGCAGATGGCGTTACATGTTCGTATCTGTTGGGCGAGTCCACTCGGCAGTTCGATCGCGGCAGCCGCCCGGTCGAAACAAAGGTTTACGTTGTCGAGAAAGGATGTCTGGTTTGAGGAACTCATTAGGAATTTTAGCCCAAGGCGTAATTGCAGGGTTAATGGTTGAGTCGGTAGAGTAGGGCGCTAGGGAGTTTCGCGTCCATTACAAATTCGAACTGTTTTTGTAACGGCAACCTAGGGGTTGAAAAGCTGCACGGATTCAGTCACGCTTTTCAGTTTACGATGAAAAAGCTTACGATTCCTATCTTCCTTTGCCTCTTCACTTATTTTTTTGCTGATGCCGCGAATAACGAATACCCCAACGTCGTTTTCATTCTTGCCGATGATCTAGGCTACGGCGACGTCGCCTGTTACAACTCGGAATCGAACATCCCTACGCCAAACCTCGATCGACTGGCGACCGAGGGCATGCTTTTTTCCGATGCCCATAGTCCATCAACGGTCTGTACCCCTACGCGGTACAGTGTGCTGACTGGTCGCATGGCCTTCCGCACGGGAATGCGTGGCGTGTTCACCGGCGCCGGGGGGCCTTGTATGATCGAGGAGAAGCGCCTCACTCTCGGCGGCATGTTTCAGCAGAAGGGTTACTCCACGGCCCTGTTCGGCAAGTGGCACATTGGCATGACGTTTCATGACAAGCAGGGTAAGCCCATTAATCAAAACGGTTTGGCGGCGGTTAAGCGAATCGATTATTCACGGGCAATTCCCGATGCACCGGTTCATCGTGGATTTGATCATTTCTTTGGCACGGTGTGTTGTCCCACGACCGATTGGCTGTACGCCTTCGTCGATGGTGACCGGATTCCCGTTCCGCCAACCCATATTGTTGATCGCGGTCCACTGCCCAAGCATCCGTATTCTCGAGATAATCGTGCCGGTATGATCGCTCCTGGTTTTGATCTTGAGGAAGTCGACGTCACTTTCTTGAACAAAAGCCTCGGGTTCCTTCAGGATCACGCAAAGAATTCCCCGAAAAAACCTTTTTTTCTCATGCATACAACCCAAGGGGTGCATCTGCCCTCCTTCCCCGGCGATGCCTTCAAAGGCAAGACGAAGTCCGGCCCGCACGGTGATTTCATCTTCGAGCTGGATTACGTCGTGGGGGAATTGATGAAAGCCTTGGAGAAACATGGCTTTGCCGACAATACGTTAGTCATGTTCTCCAGCGACAATGGTCCCGAAGTGCCGACCGTGATCAACATGCGTAAAACCCACAAGCACGACGGGGCTCGACCCTGGCGCGGCGTGAAGCGGGACAACTGGGAAGGTGGGCATCGGGTGCCCTTCATCGCCAGTTGGCCCGGCAAGGTGAAACCGGGAAGCGTCTCAGACCAAACCATCTGCCTGACCGACCTCATGGCCACCTGTGCTGAAATCGTGGATGTGAAATTGCCTAACGATGCGGCCGAGGACAGTTACAATTTCCTTCCGGTTCTCTTGGGAAAAGATAAAGGCAAACAGATTCGCGAGTACACCCTGCATCAAACCATCAGTCTCGCCATGGCCATTCGCCGTGGTTCTTGGAAGTATCTCGACCATAAGGGATCCGGCGGAAGCAACTACAATCGTGATGGAGAATGGGGCCTCAAGCAATACGCCTTGCCTGAGAAAGCTCCGGATGCTTCGGGCCAACTCTATAACCTCCGGTCCGACCCTGGCGAAACCAACAACCTGTACTTCAAGCATCCGGAGATCGTGAAGGAGCTTGAGGCCCAGTTGGCGGAGTACAAGAAAAGCGGCCGAAGTGCCCCTGTCCGTCCCTGAATTTCTAGCTCGCTGGCAGGAGCCTTTTAGATTGCAGTTCAGTAAGATGTCGTCCCATTCGAAAATGCTTTCCCGACTCTTCACCCTTGTCCTTCTATGCCTTGTGGTTTCCAGAACCATGGCTGCTCCGCCTACTTTCAAAATCGGCCCAATTCCTTCAGGGGAACTAGATGTGTTCAAGAAGCAGTTCACCTATTATATCAATGTATTCGGCATACATCTTTTCGGAACTGCGACAACCCCACCTGCAAAATTGCGTCATGCGGCGATTATTCTGGCGGAGTACCTCGATAACGACGAGGACGGCCAACCCGACAACCCAAAGGTGTTGGCGACTATGGTCCAACGAAAAGCCTTTCTCTTCATGACGGCGAACGAACGGGCCTTGAACAATATGGATCACGATGTCTTCCAAGATGCCGGCTTTCACCATGGACAAGGGCAGTTTGCTACGGAGACCAATCCCGGGGGCGACGAATTCGATGCATCGCTGGAGGAAGTGTTGCATCTGGTAACGCACGAGGGTTACGCATATGCCTACCCTGAGGTTTTCGGCGAAAAGCCCGGCACCACCTTGGCAAACTGTCTAGACATGGCACGCGGAGGTCATTTCAAGCGGGTACCCCGACGCTATCCGAAGGGAGCTTGGTTTACTTACGACGACCGTACTTGCGACTACGGGTGCCAATGTACCGAGTATCTCTACTGGGCCGTCACTTCCGTGTTGGGAGCTCAGGATACCGCTCGTCGGAGGGAGGATATCGGCCAAGAGTGGCGCCTCTACAATCGCGAGCTAGTGAAAACTCGTGACCCCAAGGTTTACGAGCTGATAACCGATCCCAGGTACAAGCTCCCCTCCCGCTTGCCCGACGGAAAATATCGCGAAAAGTAGGGGGTCGGGAGATTTCGAATTTCGAGGTGTAAGGACTATCCGGCCAACGCTAAGGCTCCACGGGAATGGAAATTTTGGAGGTGAAAGCGAAACTCGGGTCTCCGCGCTCTTGCAGGGTTTGACAGAGAACGGACAAGGATGGGGTGAGGATGCGTTCTAGGACAGCCTGTCCGTTTACCTCGACCACCACGGGCTTTCGATAGTCAATCATCCTCTCGTCCAGATAAAGGTTTAGGGATTCGACGCCGGTAAGCTTGATCTCGAACCGATGTCCCTTTTTCGTGGCTTCGACCAAATGCTTCTTGGCGGGCGCAGGGTTTTCCAACCATGCAAACCGGGTGACGACGGAATCAGTCAGTTCCCAGGCAATGGAGTCGGGAATCGGGGTACGCACGGCGGGAATCATGGTTGCCAGATGGTCACGATCGGGCAAGCCAGTGTGCCCGAACCCTTTCTTCAGGTACATTCGTACGGGATATGCGTTTTTGCGATCGCCGCGAAGGTCCTTGACCGCTTGGTCGAAGGCAAGGCATCGCTTGAGGCGGCCATAGGCCAGGTCACGCTCTCCAATCATAAATGTAAAGGGGGTGTTCAGGAGGTTTTTTGGGGAGGATTGTCCATCGGTCGGGGCCGCTGCCGAGCTGTGGATAGCGGCAAAGCGGTCGGCCATTTTCGGACCGATGGCAAAGGCCCCGTATCCGCCATGAGAGTAGCCGATGAGAAAAACCTTGTCCGGATTAACCTCCTCGCAAACCAGCATCTGTCTTATCAACTGGGCCACTAAGGGATAAACGTAACCAGTATAGAATCCGTTCCAAGCATCGGTCGGTGCCCGCAAGGCCAGGTAGAGGTAGCCCTCATCTCCCGGATGATCCTTGTAATAGCGCTGCATAATCCGCCATTGACTGTCGTTTACTTCCTTGGGGGCTTTTCCCCCGCCATGCATGGCAATGACCAGAGGCCAGCCGCCACCAGGCATTTTGCCGACCTGACGGACGACGTACGGACTGACGTATTCTCCCGAAACCACTTTGCGGGCTTTGTGGTCCGATTCCAGATTCTCAAGAACCCGACCCTTCCGGTAGGCCTTCCAGACAAGGGATCGAAAGGCATCCTCGTTACCTGGCAAATAAGCGTCGAACTTGGCCAAGTCTTCAAATCCCCGATTCTCTTCGCGGCTTCCAGAAAAACTTGCGGATAACGCCTGCTCGACCAGTTTTAGCTGGTTTTTCGAGAGAGGCCTTGCCTTGGCAAAGGGGGAACCCTGAGTCTTGGTCAACTCGCTGGCCAAGACCTGCGATTCGGGGCTCAGGGAGCTCATCTTAAGGACGTAAACCTTGCCCTCCATGGAAAGGGTTACCATCTGGGCGTTGGCAGAGACGAACTTCGCCCGAATGGTCTTCCCATCATTATTCGTCCATTCCCGCTCTACGGCCCCCGGGACCATTGAAACGGTGAGCAAGAGCCCGCTAAGGAAGGAAGTTAACAAGGGGATGAATTTCATTGATTCAGAAGATCAAAGGCAAACAATTCATTGTTTGCGAA
>CAWVZQ010000070.1:0-11003 GCA_963934405.1 uncultured Opitutales bacterium
TCCACTACCAGTAATGTATCGAGTTGCCCGCTGCCCGGGATACCTCCGATGCAACATACGCGATCTTCCAAGCCGAATACGCCTCGGGTCATACCCAACAGGATGGCGGCTCGAAGTTGGGAAAGCCGAGCTCTGGAAAGAGCCCGTACCGCAAGGACAGCATCGGCTCGATGCAGGGCCAAGTCGTCATCCGAAACATTTTCTCCGGCGACGATTACCTTGAAGCCCGGGAAACTTAAACGAGGTGCGAGCGCGGGAGGGAATACGTCGGCAAAGACTAAAATCGCCGAGCATTCGGCCGCTTTTGCAATCTTGGAGGCTTCGTCGGTCAGAAGTTTGTTGAACTTGGTGCGGCGTCGAGCGGGTCGATCGTCGGCTCCTGCGAAGGCGGACCTTACGGCTTTGCGGAATTCGCTGACCTCCCGAGCCATCCACAGGGGGTCCATGATCGCCTTGTCCTGAAAGTTTCGGGCAAGAGTGGCGAGAAACGAGAGGTAGTTTTGGGCCTTTTCGTTGGCGAGCAACATGAAGACGAAGCGTACTTCCTCATACGTTTCCTTTCCCTCGAAAGCGAGTCCCGCCGGGCAACGCCCGATAGCGAGGGCGTAGGACCTTTTCATGGGAATTCTGGCGTGCGGAAGAGCCACGCCTTCTCCCAAATAACTGGTCAGTGAGGTTTCTCGATCCAACAATTCCTTGAGGATTGCCTTGCGTGGCGTCTTTCTCCCAAGAACGGGAGCAAAGGTGGCTAACAACTCGGCGTAGGCCGTGGGCAAGTCCTTGCTTTTGAGGTCAATTATTCTCGAAGAGGCAATGTAGCGGTCGATGCGCATGAAATTCCCTTAAGCCTCTTGGCCTTCGGCCCCTACAGGGCTAAGCGAGACCAGTCTCAACTGTCCCATTCCAGGGCGCCGCTCTTAAGTTCGTAAACGAGCCCCGCCGCCAAAATCCCCGTAAAGAAAAGCATGGGCCCGAGTATCGGTATGCCTGCGGCAGCCAACTCCCGGTGCGTAAGGGTCCAAGGTATAAGGAAAACGACGTCCACGTCGAAAAGGATGAAGAGCATGGCGGTTACGTAAAACTTGACCGAGTAACTAGTCTTGCCCGATACCTCCGCCGCCAATCCGCATTCATAGGGGGAATCCTTAATCTTGCCGTGACGGGCCTTTTGGCCGAAAATATGGCTTACCGCCAATATCCCGACACCAATTCCAACAGCCAGTAGGATTTGGATCAGCACGGGCAAGTAATCTCCTAGTTCCATAGTTATACTAGTTGCGACTAAGCTTGCCTAAGGCAAGGGTTTTCCGACTTTTGGTAGATATTCGTTGAGGGTTTTCGGCACTTGCGCTTGTAGGGTCATTTGCCTTTTAATATCTTCCAAAGTAAATTTTTATTCTTCTTCGATTCCCTTTCGGGAGTTACTTTTTTTCTTCTCACAACCTTATACATCGATGAAAAAAAATTCTACAGAATACTGTTTTAGCATAGATGCAAATCGTCGCGCAGGCTTCACCTTGGTGGAGATGCTGATCGTATTGGCGATGATCGGTTTGGTAGCAGGTTTGACTATCTATAACCTCACTGGTTCTTTCGAGTCAGGCAAGATAAACACAGCCCGCAACTGGGTGAATGGTCCGGGCAAGGCGGCCGTGACAACTTATTACCTGCAAGCGGGAGAATATCCCACAACTTTAGATGCCCTATTGGCTCCGCCCGCGGGAGTAAAGACGGCAGTGGTCGAGAAGGCCAGCGGTCTTCTCGATCCTTGGAAGAAGAAATATCAGTACACTCCTCCTCCCGGTCAACGTAATCCAGGAAGTTTCGATTTGTGGACAACGGCTCCCGATGGCACGGAAATAGGCAATTGGGATCCCCCCACAGGTCCCTGATATCGAAGTGTGGATAAAGAAGGTATGCGGCGCCGGGGCTTCACCATAGTCGAAATCCTTCTTGTTCTTGCCTTGTTGGCGATAATAGCCGGCATGGTTGCTGTTGGAGCTGTCGGCATGATCGACGCCGCGAAGATGGAACCTCCCGATCGGGTTTTGAAGCGGGCTGTTTTGGATGCAGTTTACCATGCGAGTGAGCGAAAGGCCCCTGCTTTTCTGCGTTATGATGGAACACGAGCCACCTTCCTAGTGACCGATGCGGGGGGGGCGGTTCTAGCCGAGCATGCTATCTACGAAGACATGCCGTCTGGCGAGGACGAGGATGAGGAATGGGATGAATTGGACCTGCCGGCGGTCACTTTTATGGCTGAGGGTCCCTTGGCCGGAGAGGGGGGAGGGTCCACTAAATTGGAGGACGAGCATTTGGTTTTGATGAGGATTCCCTTCCAATCCGGAGTTAGCCCTCCTTTTCAAGCTAAGATTGCGTTCTCGAACAAGGAGCAGGTTTTGCGTTTCGACCCCTTTTCCGGCTTTGTTGTGGTTGATAAGGATGAATGAGTGAAATTGTGCGAGTCTCAAATAATATCTATTGGAGCTAGGCATGTATCTCATGAAATCTGTTTTTCGAAGACCTAGAGGACCGATCCAAAAGACACCTTCATCCTACAACGATTTCCGCCTTCGAAAGGGCTATTTGCTTGTGGAGGTTTTGGTTGCTCTTGCTTTGTTTGGGATGGCGGCGGTTTATTTGGTGGATGGAGCTTTTGTGGCGGCTCGTTTCGCACGCCACATGAAGGACACCCGGGAAATGGAGCAAGATTTACTATGGGCGCGAAGCCAAATTTTTGCTGAACCCGATTACGAAAAGATTTCGGAAGGGGGCGACCTCGAAACCTTGACTCTTGGGGAGATTCGTTGGGAGACGGAAGTCGAGCTGTCTTCGGTGCTCGATGTTTATAAGGTAAGTCTCCGTATCGAGCATGACGGTTCCGAGGAATTTGGTATAGAATCCGGCGAGAGAGAGTCGATAATCCACCTTCTCCGTCCGACATGGTCGAAGCATGGCGATTTTGCCTCGGATCGAGCGGAGTTGTTGAACGACAAGCGGGACAAGATTCGTGAAATAAAGGAGGATCGACTACGATGAGCCCGCGACACCAGATTCGTCGACCTTGTCCTGGCATCCGCGTTATGCATGGCCGGAAAGGGTTTACCTTGGTCGAGGTTTTATTGGCATTGGCCATTTCCGGATTATTGTTAACTGCCGCCACATCCTTGCTGATTACTCTTTCCCGGGCCTGGGCCGAAAGGCCTGCTACGCGAGACGCCTTTGACGCTCACGTTGATGGCGTTGCTCGCTTTTTTGTCTCAATCATGGACAAAGCCACAATGGCGCCGGGATCCGAAAATGCCAAAAGTCCGATCTTTCTGGATCGTCCGGTGGATTTTTCCGATGTGGAAGATCCTCTGATCAGCTTTTTTGTTCGTGAGGCTCCACCTGTCTTATTTTGGCCTCATGGTTTGGCTCCTAGGGTGCATTGCTATTTGTACTTCGAAGATGGAGATGGGTTAAGCCTTCTTTGGTATTCGGATTTGCAGGAGATGGAGAAGGGTGAGTCCGGTAAACTGGAACTCGAGAGTGAGGACGACCTGTTCAAAACTCCGATCAGCAAGTTTTGCCAAGAAATCGAGTACTGTTATTACGATAAAGAAGAAGAGCAATGGGACTTGGAAGACGAACTCCAGGAGGATAATGAAAACGATCAGCATAACCTACCTGATTTTATTAGGCTAGTATTCAGGATGGAATCTCAAGATTTGGAGAGAACAATCACCATCCCCATAGCTCGGATTTCCCCAAACGGTCTAAGTCCCGATAAACGATGATGTCTGTCTTGGCAAAAGCTAGGCATAGAAAAGGTTCGGTCCTTATCTTCGTATTGGCGATCATTGTTCTCCTGTCGGTGCTCGCCATGCGTTTGCTTGAGGAGACGGTTCGGGAGATGGAGCACGTTAGCCAGTTTCATCGCCGAGACGATTTACGTCTTCAGGCTTATTCGGCATTGGAAGTTGCCTTGGGTGTTCTTGAGGAATGGAAGATGGTTGAGGGACAATTGTTTTCTCCTTCTCAAGGATGGGCCAATCCCTTGAGTTATGCGGAGATTCAGTCTTCCGAAGCAGGAGTGAAATGGGCGGTGAGGATTGAGGATGAAACCGGCAAGATTCCCTTTGGGTCCTTCAAGGAAAAGGACTTAGTCGTTCTCTTTGCCCTTATGGTTAAGGAGGAAGACGGTCTATTGAACGAGAGGGATGGAGAGCCTTTCGTGGACTGTCTTCTGGATTGGCAGGACAAGGACGACGACGAGCGCGACGACGGTGAGGAGGAAGATTATTATGAGGATCTCGAACCCCCATACTTCCCTCCGAACGACAAGTTGACGAGCTTTGAGGAATTTCGACATATCAAGGGGTTCTCTTATGATTTTGATGATCCTGATGGAAGTGGACTCTTCTTCGACGAACTTGGTAACGAAACATCTAATTTTCGACACTTTCGCTCCACGGTTTCCTTTCACAACGGCTATCCCGTGAATATTAACACTGCGCCGGACTATCTCCTCCGCTTTCTTTGCGGTGATGATGATCGCGGTTACGAGCAAATCCTCGATGTTTTAAGTGGTAAAGACCCTTCCGTCTCCGAGCCTTTCTTTCGAAACTCGAATGATTCGAAACTTTCTTCCTTGCGAAGGAATAGGTCGATCGAGTTGGGCGCAGAGTGTAAGATCTTTCGAATCCACATAACCGTGAGCAAAGGTCCCTCTAATTTTAGGTTGCACGCGCTTTTGGAAAGTGGTCGCTCATCGTCCGGAGGAACCGCGGTCACGCCTGGACCCGCTCGTTCCGTTCCTTCGGCGCGCATACCCAATACACGAACGTCCAAAAGTAAAAACCGCGGTCGCGGTCCCCTTGATCCGAACTTTTCCAAATTACAGTATCCTTTCCGGATTATCGCTTTGCGAGAAAATGAAAATTTGGTCGACTGAATCGCGCGCGTATTATTTAATGGATTGAATAAATTACTACCCGATTGAAATTTCTTCCTCCTCCTGCGATTCCATTCGTTGTGGAAACATTTAAAATTTATGGCTGAAATCGAAGAGAGTGTTCCGGTCTCATCGACCGAAGAACTAAGAGACATCGTTCTTCGCATTCCCGGCGAACATTTCTTCTGCGAGTCGATTGACGTTCCTCGTAACCTAGATCCTGAGGATTTTCCGGCCTATGCTCGGCAAGCGTTGGAGGAGGAAGGTCTTTCTCCTTACCCCCTTGAACAATTGGCATGGGGGTATTTCTGTTCGATCGAGCACGGAAAGATGATTTTGTTTGGTGCCTCAGCATTTAAACTTCGCCAGATGGGTTGGCAGGATTTGGAAGTTTTTCGACGAGTTTTTCCTTCATTCGTCTCTCTTTTCGTTACGCAATTCGAGAAACCAACCATTTGCTTTCTTCGACATGAGGAAACACTCACGGCTGCATCATTCGAACCTGACTGCCCTGTTCCCACTCAATTGTTTTCACTTCCTATCTCTCCTGAGGAAGAAGAGGAAGAACGCTGCGACGAAACTCGAGGAAAACTCCTCTCCTTGTTTTCCCTCGAGAAATTTGAGATCTCTCCTCAGATTGTCGTCACTGGCGAGGTTTCCCGTACGAGTGACGGTTTTTTCGACTTCGAACATTTTGTTGAAGACTCGGATGAAGACGATTCTCCCGATGAGATAGTCCACCTGCCTGCGGAACTTTTGTGGGATTGCGATGTTCGCTCCCTTGCGTTTAAGCAAACCGAGCAATCTCGGCGGGAATGGGTTCGCCGCCGATGGACTGCTTTTCTGGCATGGGGAGTTGGAGTGGCGGCTTTGGTCGTAGCTTTCGTGGGCATAAGAATTTTTGAAAATAAGGCTTTGGCTAGAGATTCAGAAGCTACTGAAAAGGGGATGCAAGTGCCTCTTGTGTTGGAATCCCAAAAACTTTTGGAAAAACTTCGCCAGAATAAGCTTGGAGGCATCGATCCTTTTGGGTCCCTTGGAAGACTTGCTGCTCATCGTGGTGGTCAGGGCGACGAACCCCACCTTTGGTTTACCAACGCAAAGTTCGACAGTAGAAATGATATCTTTCTTGAGGGGCAGGGGAGGAGCGTGGAGGCGGTAAACAGTTTCATCAAGGGTCTTGTCGAAAATGGGGTCGGTAATGTTCAGACCACTAAAAATGGAGAACTAAAGCGAAAAATTGTAAGTTCGGCCGGGAGGACGACTTTCGAGATTCAACTTTTATTAAATGAGGAAAAAGTCATTGAGCAGGCAAGTGCTGCTTCCGACGAGACGATTCAAGAGGACGAGGGAGGTTGATTGATTATGCCTAAGTGGTTTTCCGGCATGAAGGGGCGAGAGCAGGTTTTTCTACTGGTCTTTCAGTGGATGGCTCTTTGTTCGGCTTTTGTTATCCTTGCAAGAGTCGGTTTGGATGCTTTCGGAATGTGGTCGAATGCGGGAACTCGCATCGAAGGTCATCTTAGCATCTTGAATCTAAGGTCGGACATCGATGCCGCATTAATACGGCATAAGAAAGAACAGCAAAATATTAGCTATGATCGTCGGCAACTCAGCAACAGAGCATCGTCTTTGGCCGATAAGGTCTTCCGGAACCGCGAGTATCGCGAATTGGAAACGGAGGAAAGGGAGCGCTATAAGCAACACACCGTCCGTATCTCTTTCAAGAAAGCTTCCTACGAAAACGTCAATGAATTTGCCGCGTTGATACGCAAGGAAAGTCCGTATATGTTTTTAAGCGAGGTGGAGATTGAGCCGAATTATCCACCTAAAAGTAAACTATATGAAGAAGTTACCTACGATGCCGTCTTTCACGTTAGTTCAGTCGAGTTTGCGGATGGTTAAAAACTTCTCAGTAATGTAATCCTGAATTTTCATGAAAAATTATCACAATAATAAGTTTTCCCTGACCGGCATATCCTTTACCTTGATTTTTTGGGGTGTGTTCGGTAATCCAATTTTGTCCGAGGGACAGGTATTGCCACCTTCCGGAAGCATTCCACCCCCTCCTGGGAATATTCCTCCCCCACCATCGGGAATTCCTTCTTTTCCCAGAGGAATCCCTGCACCTCCTTCAGTTGTCCCGCCCGGAGTGCCTGTGGTTCCCTCCCTTCCACCTCCGGCATCTGTTGTTCCCCCTCCCGCGAACCCGAACACTCCCGTTCCACCTAATGCGGGCGTCCCGACCCCGAAGGATCCGACCACTGAACCGATTTCTGAGGAAACGGGTTTTATTGGAGGGGCAGCGTTGTTTTCGGATCCTGCGGAACTTTCAGGCATCGAGGGTTTGGACGAAGATCTTGATCGGATCAAGCTAAGGGATCTTCCGGCTAAGGACGCATTGGAAATGCTCCAGTTGTGGACAGGACGCTACATTTTGCGCCCTCAAAACCTGCCCCAAGTACAACTGAACTTTGATAGTTTCAATGTTCTTACTAAAAGAGAAGCCCTCATGGCGATTGAGAGTCTCTTAACGATGAATGGTATTGCGATGACCAAGATCGATAATCTTTTCTGGAAAGCGGTTCCTGCATTAGGCGTCAACGCTCAGGTTCCGATCTGGCTTGAAGGTTCCACCAGTCTCTTGGCGCCAAGTCAACGAATCTATATTAAGATGTTTCACCTTTTATATGCTCCCGCTGTAGAGGTCCGTGAGCAATTGAACTCTTTTGCTACGCCCAATGTGTCAACCCTTCTTGTTTTCGAAAAAGCCAACAGTATTTTAATTACCGATTCGCTTCTCAACCTCCAGCGAATGGAAAAATTGCTTGAAACCATCGATCGTCCGATTCGGAAGGAAGATCTCGGAACCGAGTTTTTTGTTTGGGAAACCCAGCATGCCGGAGCTCGTGAACTTGAGACTAAACTCAAGACCATGATCGAAGGTAGTTTGAAGCCCTTTCTTGGTGGTACCACTCAAGTCGATTCTGACGATAGAACGGGTAAGCTCTTGGTCGTTACTCGTTCGCAGAACTTAGAAACAATCCAATTCATCTTGGAGACATTGGACGCTCCCGTTAAAATGAAAACAAGTTCGACGCTATACAAACTTCAACATGCGGAGGCGAAGGACATACAGGCTATTTTAGATGAAGTCATAAAAAATCAGCAAAGAATCAAGCAACAAGTGCAAGGGCGAAAGTCCGCCTCCGCTCGTCCGCAAGCTACTAATTCCGGAGTGCCAAAACCACCGACACCCGGAGGTGCTGCAAAACCTGCCGCTTCGACTGCTTCCAGTGCCGATGCCGGATCTGATGGTTCTCATGAATTCAGCGACTTCATTACAATTTCTGCGGACGAGCGTAGCAATGCCATACTGGTTTATGGAACTAAAGCCGACATTGAGGAAATCGGTCGCATGATCGAGTCTCTCGACCACCCTCTTCCTTTGGCGCGTATTGACACTATTTTCGTAATGGTCGACCTCACGGAACAAAATCAGCGTGGAATCGATGCTCTATTCAAGAATTTAGAATGGTCGAAGTACGATAGGGGCGAAGCTGGAGACGGGCTATTCGGTACTCCTAACAATGGAACGGTGACGATCGAGCAACCAGCTGGAAGTGATCCCCTCCAAGTCTCCGGGAATGTTGTTTCTGAAACATTTCAAGGTGTTCTTGGAGTGCCTGGATTAGGTTCGTCCATCCCTTTCCAAATGCATGACTGGAAGTTGTCCGGAATTCGTTGGGATCAGCTTTTTGCTCTTTCCGCCGAGCGGAACGACGTTCGGATCTTTTCGACTCCGTCTTTGATGGTTTCTCACAATGCCCCGGAGGTCCACATCTTGATTCAGGATGAAAGAAACATTATTGTTCCTACATATGGGTATAATTCAACAAGCACTACCGGAGAGAGTTCCACGGGTCAGCGTGACAGCATTACTGCCAAGACTGAGCTTCAAATCAAAAAACCCAAAATAGGGCTCCCGAAGTGGGACGAAAATGGCACAATAATATCTCCGGGTTCAATTTTTATGGAGATTGAAGTCACCGCTGAAAAATTCGATGAAACCGTAACGAATACTTTTCAAGGACAGTCTTTGCCTTCGAAGAAAATTCGTGAGGCGAAGTCTTTCGTAACTATTCAGGACGGTGAAATCTTGGTTCTGGGGGGGTTGCAGGAAGTACAGGTCGATTCGACGGAATCGAGTTACAAGCTGTTAAGTTCCATACCTTACTTTGGCAAAAAGTTTTTTCAGCCCACTACGGTTAAGTATACTCCTACCGAGTTGCTGATTTTTCTGCGTCCCACCATCGTTAAGCCGGGCGAAAATAAGACCGAGGATTACATCCGGCAAATTGATGAGCGCTTGTCTCCCCATTACAAACCACGATTTACATCTCCTTCAGGCAGTGTCTTGAATCCACCAGAAACAAAAAATTCTCCGAAAAAACGAACTGAGTTTAGCCAGCGCGACGAGCCTTCGCCTGCCCCATTAATTAATTTTGGTAATCCATGAGCTTTATTTATTGTTCAATGAGTAAAATCCGGAATTCTACTTTAAGGAGCCCCGTTTTCCTCTTCTTCGGGTGTGTCTCTTCGCTCTTTGCCCAAAGTAATCCCTTTCTTCCGCCGGGAGCCAAGACGGCCCGTCCTCCTGCCCCTGTTGTGAAATCTATGCCGGTTTCTCCTAAGCCCAAACCCGTAAATCCTAATTTGGAGTTGCGCGGAATTTTTCGCTATAGAGATGTTTGGCACTTCAGTATCCACGACAAGGTTAAGAACAAAGGTTATTGGGTCACACCCGGAGATGCTTTGACTGAAGCTAATATCGAGGTGGAAAGCTTCGATGAAGCGAACGACGTGTTGAAACTCAAGGGAGGAATTTCTCTTTCTCTTCGAAAATCCGCCAACAAAACTCTACCAGTTCCCGGTCAAGGTAAACCCAAGTCGATTACCAAGAAACCGACAACTCCACGACCCACTTCCAACCGCGTTTCTTCTTCCCGACCCGGTGGCGTGCGTCGGACAGTTACCATTCCGCCACGAGCTCCTAGTAGACCTCCCGCCTCTTCCGCTGGCCGACCACGCCTTGTTGTGCCGAGGAAGCCTTGAGTTAAATGATTAATCTCAAAAAAAAGGATAACTCAAACATGCGTGAGAAATCCGAGAGAACAGCTTTGCCGGCACCTCGTGGCCCTTCGCCTTCCGAGCTGGACTGGTGGCCTGGGTTGAGCGACGTTGACAAAGTAAATATACTAAAGGCTCCCCTTGAGGATCGAGCGCGCCTTCTCGCCTCCAATCACTCCAAGTCGATCGAGGATACGCTCGAAGACGTTGGAGATCGCGTGGGTATGCCCGTGTTGGACGATTTCAAGATTCCGGAGAACGCCACGCGTCTTTTACCTTTGAGGATTATTCACGAATACTGTTGTTTGCCCATGGAGGGGTCGGAAGACGGTAAGATTTCCATTGTTACAGTATGGCCCCCGACTAATAGGATGAGCCGTTGGGTCTTTGCGGTTTCCGGTAAGAAACCGGTGTGGTCTCTTGGGTCGCCCGAGAACGTGGTCCGAGCAATTACCGAGAACTTTGGCATAGGGGCTGATAGTCTAGAGGAGTCGGATCTCGATCTTGATGAGGAAGACGAGGGCGCCGATGACCTCGAGGACCAAAATGCGGCCATCATTCGTTTTGTCAACGAGGTTATCCAGCGAGCAATTGTTGATCGTGCCACCGACATTCATTTCGAACCTCATAAGGAAACTCTTCAGATACGCTACAGGATTGACGGCCAACTCGTTCCCATACGAGTCCCCGACAATCTTCGCAGTTTTCAGGATGCAATTATTTCCCGCATCAAGATCATGAGCGGGATCAATATTTCGGAGAAACGTAGACCGCAAGGGGGACGCATTACCTTTACTCAGGGGCAGAGCGATCTTGATATCCGGGTCTCGACCTTGCCTACCCTTTACGGAGAAAGTGTAAGTCTTCGTCTGTTGAATGAGAAATCCCAGCCTCTTTCCATGCCCGAGTTGGGTCTGCTTCCCAAAGACGAAAGGAT
>CAWVZQ010000071.1:0-10871 GCA_963934405.1 uncultured Opitutales bacterium
TTGCCCGCAAACCCCGGCAACGCGAACGATACGCCTCCCCGTTTTCTCCTCATGCACGCGAATCGTTTCAGCAGCAAGCTCAAGCACCGGACGCAACAGACCGTGCTGCGGTTCGCGAATGGCGAACTGCGTAGTGTGCACGCCCACGGCCAATCCGCCTGCACCGGCATCCAAATAATAACGAGTGAGAGCTCGCTGGCGGCGCTCGTCCAGCTTCCGTTCCGCGGTGAGAGCTAAGGGATGGGCGGGTATGACGATCCCGTCGCGAAGGGAATCGAGAACTAAGGAGTCAGGTTGGGGTAAATGAGCGGACATTCTCAAAACTTCCCGTCGCGGGCCTCGAACTTGGTCGGCTTGCCCAAGGTGGCATGCCCAGCTTGAATCCATTGGGCCACGGCCAAGATAGCCTCATCCGTCGAGGTGAGGGGCGGACCAAAGAGACGGTGGGACCTGGAGGCATCGTTGAGGAGGGCGGTGGCAGCGGGTTCACCGGTGAAAACAGGATCGATGCCGAGGGCGACGCCCAACCGTTCCGCCAATTCTCGCACGGCAAGCACTTCCGCCCCGGTCACGTTGACGATCGCGGGTGGAGAGGTGGAGAGACCGTAGGCGCGAAGGGCGTGCTCGTTCGCATCGCGTTGCCAGATGAAGTTAAGATGACCCATGGAAAGGTCGATGGGCTCACGAGCGAGAATGCGGTGAGCGAGATCCACGAGCACGCCGTAACGCGGTTCCGCGGAATAATTTAAACGAACGATGGTTACGGCAATGTCGTTCACGCGAGAAAAATGCTCAAAGGTTCGCTCGCGACCAAGGAGTGACCATCCGTACTCACTCACGGGTTCGGTGGGTGTTTCCTCGCTTGCTCCGGCGGTGCCCACGGAAACATAGGGATATACGTTGCCCGAGGAGAAAGCGACTATGCGGGCATTTGAAAACCGTTCCGCAACAACGGCGGGAGCCTGCGTATTCATGGCCCAGGCGAGGGAAGGGTTTGTGGTTATTCCAAACTTCATCCCGAGCATGAAGACGACGTTAGCCGCATCCGGCAGTTTGTCCACGGACTCGCGGTCGAGAACATCTGCCGCAAATGTCTCGATCCCATGCCTCTCCAAGCTTTCACGGGCTCGAGAATCTGAGAAACGCGATGCAGCGCTTACGCGAACGGGGTTTCCCGCTCGATCAAGAGCCTTGCGGGCCATACGGGTCATTGTCGGGCCCATCTTTCCTCCTGCTCCGATGAAGAGCCAATCGCCGGATGCCTCGGCAAGTTCGGTGACAAGAACTTCGGATGGCTCGGACAGATGGTCTTCCAAAGCCTCGAGGTCGGCGAAACCTTGCTCGGGGATTTCAATCATGAGTCGTTCGGATAGGCTTCGTCGCCGGAGCAGAAGCAGGTCGTCACCCTTGCTTCAGGATCTGCACCCAAGTCGGACCCTTGCCGACTTCGTAGGTCTTGAGTGGCTTCAGTTTTCCCGTGCCTTGATCGATCCGGAAGACAGTAAGCTTGTTCGCCCGAAGACCGGCGGCAACGAGAAAATTTCCCGTAGGATCTACATTGAAGGATCGCGGAACTTTCTCGGTGCGCTCTTGGCCGAGGGAAGTGAGACGGCCCGTCTTTTCATCGATGGAGAACATGGCCACGCTGTCGTGCCCCCGATTCGAGCAGAAGAGAAATTTTCCCGTGGGATGCACCTCGACGTCGGCGCAGGTGTTGCGTTCCTTGAAGTCGGCGGGCAAGGTGGAAAGGGTGTGAATGGGATGGATGGCTTCGCTCTTTATGTGACAAGCCGTAACGGAGGAACTACCTTCGTTTACCACATATACGAACTTCCCGGCCGGATGATAAGCAACGTGCCGCGGGGATAATTTCTTTTCGGGCACGTACTTCGCGAACTTGCTTGGACTCAGCTTGCCCGTCTTCTCGTTAAAAATGAACTGGTAAACTGCGTTTGGACCTGTGTGAGGCACGAGGACAAGTCGATTGCGATGGTCCGGCAGGATGCAGTGAGCGTTCTTTTCGGTAGCGATGGTTTGGATGGCTCCCTCTTTTACGGAACCGTTCTCTCTTAACCGATGCACGGCTACTTTGCCCTCGAAGTAATAGGCCGAAAGAAGAAACTTGCCCGAACGATCGGGCGAGAGGTAACAAGCCCCGCCTTGACCGGGAATCGACGTTTCCGAAATCAGTTTCACGGAACCGTCCTTTGGCGAAATCGAAAAAGCCGACACCTTCTCCGCCTTGCGCCTTGCGACGTAGAGAGTGCGTTGGTCGGGACTCACGCACATTGGGGCAGGCTCCCCTTCCAGCTTGAGAGTCTGGCGTAGAGTTAGTTCTCCCGATGCTTCGTCCATGTCGAAACGCATAAGCGAGTCGTCATGGCGATTGGCGAGGTATAGCCTAAGATCGGCCCAAGCCTCACCAGTTGAAAGGGGACCGAACAGAAGGGAAAGGAGGAGGAGGGATTTGCTCATTCTCGAATTTGGTTTGAGTTTCATGGGAAAAAGTTGAAGGGGAACTCAGGGAAGGTCAATCCGCGTCAAGGCATTCACGCACACGTTGCTCCAAGAGGTCGACAATTGCGGGATGCTCCCCGAGCGGTTCCGTCAAAAACGTTCGTAAGTCATCCCTGTCTCGTCGCACCTCTTCGCAAATCATCTCGACGTCGCCCCCGGTTCCCGCATGCCTTCCCGGAGAAAGAAAAAGCAAGGCGACCACGACGTCGCCAGCCGGCACCACTTTGCGATCCTGCAACAAGTTCGACAATAGAGGGTCATTGAAGTCGTATTCAGGTTCGGTCCGGCGCTCCATCGAGCAACTCGCAAGACCCGAAATCTTGTCGCCAAGCAAGGACTCCGCAATCTCGGCTACCCGCTCGCGAACCTCGTTCACCCCTTTTGCGGGGGTTCCATGATCGACAAGGGCGACAAAAGGACGTCGCAGTCCCTCCCGTTGCACGACCTCCCCCACCTGATCCCTAATCGCCGATGCCAAAGACTCTGCTCCAGCCCCATCTCCAAACAAAGAAGAGGCTACCTTAACCGTTAGGCCTTGATAGTTTTTATGAAAGACTTCCAGTTTCTTAGGCAGCCAATCCACGATACCGAGACTAGGCCCGAGAAAAAAAGGCAGGATAAGGAAGTCTCGATGTCCCTCCTCTAGCAACTCCTGCATCGTATCCACGAACACACGAGCGGGTCGGTCACCCAAATGGGAAGCATCCACTTTGTCGGAATGAAGCAGGCCGGCGGCATGGAAGTCCAAATTCGTGCGAAATGCCAATTGCTTGGCCACTCGCCGAAGGGCCAGAATGGCGCCCGGTCTCAGGGAACCGTTGTCGACAAAAATACAAACCGGTGATTTCTCGAACGTTTTCTCGTTGACGAAGTCCATTTAAAGGGGATAGTTGATTTCCCCAGCTGAGTTATGGGAATGACTTGCTTTAAAAATGTGGTGGAAAGTATATATTATGAAAAAAATAAAGTTGTTGGTAGTATGTGGAATTTGGGTCGGGTTTTCGTTTGGTTGTTCCAAGAAGGAAGGACCAAATCCTGAAGACACGGTGCTCATTAAAAGCGGTGGGCGCAACACTTTCATGAATGGCGACGGCATCGCCGGAAGATTCGGTAATGACGACGTTGCCAATGGCGGCGACGTCATAAACAACGAGTGGGGCGACGAGGGACTTGTCCTCCAAGACAGCTCTTGGGGAGATGACGATGCCCTCCAAGGCGCCGAGCGTCCATTCGAGGCCATTTACTTTGGATTCGACCAATACAACGTCGGCCAAGAGGAGAGACCCAAACTGCAGCAAGTAGCCGAGTTCATGCAAATAAATCGTGATGCTCGCATACTTATCGAAGGTCACTGCGACTGGAAAGGCACACCGGCCTACAACATGGCGCTTGGCGATCGACGAGCATCCAGCATCCAGCAATACCTGATCGACCTTGGGTGCGACGCCAATCGCATCGACGTAAGGTCCATGGGTGATGTGGGATCGACGCCAAATGCAAATTCCTCAACAGCAAGCCTAGAGCGTAAAGCTCAATTCCTCGTCCAGAAGGACAGCTAGTTTCCTCCAGTCATGAAAATACTTAACGCATTCTGGCTCGGCTTGTTGGTTTTCTCCTTTGCAAGCTGCAAAAAAAACACAGATCCCGACTCCACCCTGAACCGAGGTGGAGCAGGGGGTGAAAACGGGGAAGGTTTTAATACAGGTGCTGACGACTTCGCCCAAGGAGGCGAACTGATCAACAACCCATTGAACGATGATATTCTGTCTCAGCGAAATCCCAATCTCGCAGCATTTAGCGACCCGGATAACGTAATACGACCGTTCGACCCCGTGTTCTTCGGCTTCGATCAATACAACCTAGCCGCCGCGGAGCGCCCGAAAGTCAAGGAAGTGGCCGATTTCATGAAAAGTTCCCCCAAGGCCAGTGTAATTATCGAGGGATACTGCGACTGGAAAGGAACTCCCGAGTACAACAAGTCATTAGGTGACAGACGGGCCTCCACTGTTAAGAATTACTTAGTGGATCTTGGGTGCGACGCATCTAGGATCGATGTCATTTCCATAGGTGATGAAAAATCTGTCCCGAATGCATCTGCCGGCGAAGCCAAGGTTGACCGCAGGGCCCAGTTCCTGATTCTTAAGAATAACTAGCTTACTTGACCGTCTTAGGCTTTTTCCGAGCAAAAGGCCTACCTGTCGGCTAAATCGAGAAACAACTTCTCAAATGCATCTATGGCTTTGTTCATTATGCCTAGATGAAAACTCTCGTTCGGGGCATGCAGGTTGTCTTCATTGGTAAAGAGTCCGATCAGCAATGAATCCAATCCAGCGACCCTTTTCAGATCACCAATGATTGGAATGCTCCCACCTTCTCGAAGGTAGATGGGATGAGTCCCAAAAGCTTCTTCGATACGATTCTCGGCTGCCGCGAAAGCTTTCTTGAGCAAAGCCGGGGAGTCGAGATCGGCACCCGGTTTGCCGGGAGGAATCACGATGTAGGGATCGCCGCCACCCGTGACCTTCACTTCGACCCTAACCTGAGGAGGACATCTACTCTCAATGACTTCCTTGACCAAGCTCGTAATCTCATCGGCCGTTTGGTTAGGCACTAATCGACAAGTGATCTTGACGAATGCCTCGCTAGGAATGACGGTCTTGGAACCTTCTCCTTGGTAACCACCGCCCATGCCGTTGAATTCGAGGGTCGGCGCAAACCGAAGAGATTCCAAAGGTGAAAAGCCCTTGGGAGGATAAAAATGCTCGATCCCTAGAAACTCGGCGTACTGATCCTCCGTCAAGGGCATCTTCTTCAATTCATCTCGCTCCCAATCTTCCGGATCTTGAACCGAATCGTAAAAACCCGGAACGTTAACAGCTCCATCGGAATCGTGAAGCGATGCGCAAATCTCCGCCAATGCCTGCAGGGGATTAAGCAGAGGGCCTCCATGCACACCGGAATGCAAATCCTGCTTCGGGCCTATCACCTTAACCTCAAGGGCCGTGAGACCCCGCAATCCCGTGGTAATTACCAGTTGCTCCGGACTTGGACTGCCGGTATCGGAAACCAACACCATGTCGCCGTCGAGTTTCTCTTTATGGTCGTTAAGAAAACCGTTGAAACTCGGGCTACCAATTTCTTCCTCGCCTTCGATCAAGTATGTGATGCGAAGAGGTAGATCGGGATGCTTCTCAAAAACTCGGGCCAAAGCGGCCATATGGACGATCTGCGGGCCCTTGTTGTCAGCGGCTCCTCGACCGTAAAGGCGACCATCGCGAACTTCGGTTTCGAAAGCAGGCGTATCCCAAAGATTGAGAGGATCAGGAGGCTGCACGTCGTAATGACCGTATATAACTAAATGAGGCCAAGAAGGATCTCCTCGAGTGCCTAGGACGATCGGATGAACAGGCGTCTCGACGATTTCCACCGCGAAGCCTAATTCCTTGAGCCGGGCAACGGCAAATTCACGGGCGGCGGCAACCCCGCTTGCAAAAGCGGGATCCGCGGAGACACTGGCGTGAGAAACATACTCGCTGAGAGCCCGAGTGGGATCGGAAAGAAGAGACATTGGTGTTCGGATTGAACCGATTAAGGGTTAGGTTTTTCCCCGCGAGATACTTTTGCTTCGCGATAAAGGGCCAAGGCGCGATCCATGTTGCCTTGAAGAAATGCTATGCGATTGCCCGAATCAGGATGGGTTGAGAGAAACTGAGGCATGCGACTCTTCGACTTGGACTGCATTTTTTTCCAAAAACTGATTGCCGCTCGAGGGTCGTATCCGGCCATGGCCGCGTAGTAAATGCCTCGGTGATCAGCCTCGCGTTCCTGAGATCGGCTGAAAGGCAAAGCCAAACCAACGGTAGCCCCAACTCCGTAAGCGCCTCTCGCGATTTGCCTGTCCGTCTTATCCTTTTTCCGCATAGCCACTTCGAGAATCGCCCCCCCGAGAGCCAAACCCATCGCCTGCGACATTCTTTTGTTGCTGTGCCGAAAGGCGACGTGAGCAATCTCATGACCGATTACGGCTGCTACCTCATCCTCGTTTCCATCCGACAAAACGATCAATCCGCTATTCACGCCCACCTTGCCCCCCGGCATGGCAAAAGCGTTCGGCTCCGATTTCTCAAAAACCACGAACTCCCACTCGGTCCCCTGAATATCGACCTCCGCCACATCAGTTATACGTTTGCCGATCCGTTGAATCATCCGGTTATGGGAAGAATTGGTCGAAATCTTCTCCTTCTTCTTCATCTGATTAAACTGATTGCCGGCCTGCTTGGCCAAGCCTTCGTCGGAAAGAACGGCGGCTCCGCATCCGCCAAGTACAAAAGACCACGACGCAAGAACGAGAGAACAGAACAAAGGCGCAAGTTTCTTAATCATCAGATAAAAGCTTATCCTAATATCAATTTATGGCGAAACCCCATTCAAGCAAGGTCATTTCCCAGATTTCGGTCACTTGCCTTAGTGGCGGAAGTGACGAGACCCCGTAAAGACCATGGCCATGTCGCGTTCGTCCGCGGCGGCGATCACCTCTGCGTCTCGAACGCTACCTCCAGGCTGAATCGCGGCACAGGCTCCCGAGTCGGCTGCGGCAATCAATCCATCGGCAAACGGGAAGAAAGCATCCGAGGCCACGATAGAACCATCCAACGACAATCCGGCCTCACCTGCTTTCCATACGGCGATCCTAGAGCTATCCACCCGAGACATCTGGCCGGCGCCGATACCGAGAGTTCTCTCCAGCCCAGCGTAGACGATGGCATTGCTCTTTACGTGTCGGACTACGCGCCAACCGAAAAGCAAGGCTCGCCATTCCTCTTCGGTAGGTTCTCTTTTGGTGGGAACGGTGTAGCTCTTGGGGTTGATGCGTTTTTGATCTCTATCCTGAGCGAGAAACCCACCGGGAACGGTACGAATCTCCTGTAGAGTCTCGGGACCGAATCCGGACCTGGAAATCAGCAAGCGCAGGTTTTTCTTCTTTCCGAATATTTCTTGGGCCCCGGGGGTAAAGCCGGGAGCAATGATAACCTCACAAAAAATATCTGCGATTTTTGAGGCCAAGTGTTCATCCATTGTGTTGTTCACGACGATAATGCCGCCGAACGGAGCTTGCCGATCAGTTTCATAAGCAAGATCCCAAGCATCGGTCAAATGGTCGGCGCAAGCGACACCGCAAGGATTCGTATGCTTGAGGATTGCTACCGTAGGACGCTCGAACTCGCCGATCAGGTATGCAGCGGCGGAAATATCGAGAATATTGTTGTAGCTCAGCTCCTTGCCTTGGAGCTGGTCGAAATGCTCCATGAAGGATCCGTAGAGTGCCGCTTGCTGGTGTGGGTTTTCCCCGTAACGCAAGGCCATCGCCTTCTCGGAATCAACTGCAAGAACTTTTGGAAAGCCTGAAATGGAATCGAGATCGGGTTCATCGGCGTCCTTTAACGCTTGCTCGCTCAAGTATTCGGAGATGGCGCCATCGTATTCAGAAGTACGCCGATAAACCTTGAGGGCCAACTCCGAGCGCAAGGCCAAAAGAGCCGCCTCGTCATTCGCCTTGAGCGAATCGAGCACACGATCATAGTCGCCCGGATCACACACAACCGTAACGTCGCGATTATTTTTTGCTGCGCTGCGGAGCATGGAGGGACCACCGATATCGATCTGCTCGATCGCCTCCGCCAAGGTCACCCCCGGCTTAGCCACCGTTTCCTCGAAGGGATACAGGTTCACCACCACCAACTCGATCATCTCGATGTCGTTCGCCTCGGCAGCTTGGCAGTGTTCCTCGTTGTTCCGCAGACAGAGCAAGCCGCCATGGATCTTTGGGTGAAGGGTCTTCACCCTGCCGTCCATCATTTCGGGAAATCCGGTATGGTCGCTGACCTCGACGGCATCCACGCCATTCTCGCGTAAAAGGCGGGCAGTACCGCCGGTGGAAAGAATGCGAAAGCCGAGTTCATCCACCAAGGTCTTGGCAAAAGGAAGAACTCCCGACTTGTCGCTTACTGATATAAGAGCCAAACGTTGCATCACGCCTCTTGTGCGACAGGTTGGCGAAGGAGCAAGCGTTTTTCGCAAATAACCCTAAAGTTTCCGCTAATTCACCATGAAAAGGATTGGCGTTACCTATTCCTTCGGTAATATTCGGTTTTTTTAGAAAAACCTTTTGTGACTCAAGAAACCATCGAACTAGAGGGCCTTCGCGTAGTTTTGGACAAACTCGTTCACCATCGCGAGAACGTGAATCTACCCAGCACGCTCTCCCACGCATTCATTTACTTCTTGAGCATTCACAACCTCTCCGACCGAACCGTAACCATTCTCGGTCGCAAATGGGTCCTGAAAAACGACGACGACACCACAACCGTCGTGGAGGGCGACAAAGTTGTGGGCGAAACTCCCGTCCTCGCAACCGGAGAGACCTTCACCTACAACAGTTATCACCTTACCCACATCGGTGCAATCGCGTCCGGATCCTTTCATGGCGTAGACGAGTTCGAAAACAAAATCCGAGTGCGAATACCGGAGTTTCGCCTTGAGATTCCCGACGAGACCCGACCCGACCCGGCCCTTTCGTGAAATTCACGGATCTCAATCCCGCCGGGGGCATAGGCGCCAACAGTCTCCTCGTTGAGGTCGGCCCGTTTCGCTTCGTCATCGACAGCGGACTCCACCCCAAGCTAGCGGGAAACGAGGCAATGCCCAAGTTCTCGCTAGTCGAACGTAACTCCCTCGACTTCATCGTCCTCACGCACTGCCACCTCGACCACTTGGGCTCCCTACCCGTCCTCTCTAGAGAAAACCCGGACACACCCATTCTCGCGACTCAAGCCACCCGTGCCATTGCCCGGAGGATGCTGAGCAATTCGGTAGCCGTGATGAAACGCCAACGCGGCGAACTAAACCTGCCCGAGTATCCCCTCTATAATCGTGAAGACGTTTCCATTCTCAAGGATCGCTTCCAACTACTTGACCTCGAGAAACCCTTCGTATTCGAAAAAGACGGTGACACGCTTGAGGTTACCCTTCACCACGCAGGCCATGTGGTTGGAGCGGCCTCTTGCTCCGTATCCCGAAACGGCGAAAGCATCTTTTTCACGGGCGACGTCCTCTTCAACGACCAACGCATCCTAAAAGGGGCCAAGCCACCCATGGATCCGGTAGATATCCTAGTAATGGAGACTACCCGTGGTCTCACTGCGCGAGCTCCCGAAAAGCAACGCGAAGCCGAAATCGTCCGCGTACTGGAAGACATACGAAAGACCATCAAGCGAGGTGGTTCAGTTCTCATTCCTGTATTCGCCCTTGGCCGCATGCAGGAAATGCTCGTTGTTCTCGAAGAGGCTCGTCGGCGCGGAGCCATCCCTCCCGCACCCGTATTTTGCTCCGGACTCGGCATGGACCTC
The DNA here is from genome assembly GCA_963934405.1 of uncultured Opitutales bacterium. Lineage (GTDB taxonomy): Bacteria > Verrucomicrobiota > Verrucomicrobiia > Opitutales > Seribacteraceae. The sequence goes on from CAWVZQ010000071.1 coordinate 9,924, forward strand.
GTAAACTATTTTCACGAGATATCCAAGCAGAGCCACCAAGTGAACTTCAGCCGAAAGGTGCTGAAAAGCCTAGGCGTTCGGCCCGTCGCCCGCCGCATAGAACCGGGACGCGAACCGAACCAACCCGGCATATACCTCGTCAGCAGTGGCATGCTAGTGGAAAACACCCCCTCCTACGCATTGGCCTCGGGGCTACTGGGGAGTGACCGCAACACCATCATTTTCGTCGGCTACTGCGACCCCGACACTCCGGGCGGCAAGCTCCTCACCAAGCAAAACGGACAGGATTTCACCTTCGAGGCAATCGACTACATTACTCCCGTCCGCGCTCGCATTCGCCAATACGACCTTAGCGGGCACGCCGACCGCGAAGAACTCTTGGCCCTCGCCAAAAAGCTTGAACCCAAGACGATTTTCCTTCACCACGGCGACCCCAAGGCAAGGGATTGGTTTCGAGAAGCCCTCGCCGACTCTCCCTCCAACGTCATAGACCCCGAACCACTTAAGCAATATGAAGCCTGACTCCGAAAACCACGGCTCTCTAGAGGAGCAACTCGAACAAGTGTTCGTCCGCCCGTCCGGTCGCGAAACCGATCAAATGCGCGAAGTAAGGCTTGAACCCGGAATCGCTCCTCATGCCGACGGATCCGTACTCGCCTCCTTCGGCAACACCCAAGTCATATGCGCCGTAATGATCGAGAACAAGGTGCCGAATTGGATGCAACGCCAGAAAGTGCAGGGCGGATGGCTTACCGCCGAATACGGAATGCTCCCCTACTCCACTCTTACTCGGAAGGATCGCCCCATAAGCAAAGGCCGTCAAGACGGACGGAACATCGAGATACAGCGCCTTATCGGCCGCTCCCTCCGAGCCGTCCTCGACCTCAAGAAGCTGCCCGAGAAAACCCTCTGGATAGATTGCGACGTTCTCCGAGCCGATGGTGGTAC